>JBDKLQ010000018.1:0-8944 GCA_039795555.1 Actinomycetota bacterium | reverse complement strand
CTTTCGGCAAAAGATTTTCGGGTAGTTCAAAATGTCAGCTTTCTAGTTACCTTTCCACTCACATTTTTATCAAATGCCTTTGCACCTACAACTGGAATGCCGAAACTTTTGCAGTACTTTGCCGAATGGAATCCAGTTTCAACCATGGTCGCTGCCTGCCGAGAATTATTCGGCGTTCAAAATGTCTTCGGAGCAACCGCCGGTTCATACCCGAGCCAGCATCCATTAATTACTTCAATCTTTTACATTTTTTTGATTATGTTGGTTTTTGTTCCGCTGGCACTTCGAAAATACCGTAAATCTGCCGGTTAATTAACTAAAAGAACCGCGAGCTTTTAAATAACACTTTGGGCAGAGTGATTCATAAGTAACAGTTGTGCCATCGATTGCTACTTGCTCGCCTTCAAAAATAAATTTCCCATCTGCAATTCGGGTATTAAACATTGCCTTTCGGCCGCAGCGGCAGATCGTTTTCAACTCTTCCAAACTGTGAGCAAGCTCCATCAAGCGCAAACTTCCTGGAAATCCCAGAGTCAAAAAATCTGTTCGAATTCCATATGCTAAAACCGGTACATCATCGATTACCGCGATTTCTAGCGCTTGATCAACTTGGCTCCGGGTTAAAAATTGCGCTTCGTCCAATAACAAACAAGCAATCTCTCTGCCATTGCGATGTTCGTTAAATAATTCGCGAAGATTATGGTGGGGTTCAACTAAGAAAACTACATTCCTGGTAACGCCAAGCCTTGAAACAATGGCACGATCACCTTTTGAATCGATCGCTGGTTTTGCTAACAAAATCTCTTGTGATCGTTCTTCGTAATTATGGGCGGCCTGAAGTACCGCGGTGCTCTTACCTGAGTTCATGGCGCCGTATCTGAAGTACAACTTACTCATCGTCTATTCCTACGGAGCCAAATTAATAAAGATAAAACTGATGCAATTAGGGTGACAATGCCAGCAAAAATTAGATTTGAACTTCTTGGACTATTAGCGGCAATATCAGTAATTTGAGAGCTTAAATCCTCGTTTCCAATCGAAAAATTTATTTGGCCAGAAATTGGATGGCCATCTTCGGCAACGGCTCGATAGTAGATTTTGTATAGACCATTATTGGTTGATTTCTCCAAAATCTTTGCGGAAACAGTTTTATCGCTGGATAAAACCTCACCTAAATTTACAAGCTTGTTCTTTGGATCGCGCAATAGAATTTGACTTACCTCTTTGCTGCCAACTTTCAAAATTGGTTCATTAAAAGTTAATTCGATAGCGGCTGGCAGGGACTTTAAAATTTCGCCCTCGGCCGGGGCCGAATTTAAGAGCGAAGTATGCGCCGATGCAGGAGCAATTGAGATCAGCAACATAAAAGTTGTTATTAAAAACCGACGAATCACGTACCGAACCTTATCGCGCCACTGAAGAATCATTTATTAATCGTCAATTAAAGTGCCGCAAGGATAGATCTAATTTGATTTAAATGTGCAGTTCGATGTGAAATTAATTTTTTAATTAAATCAGTAACTGTGATTTCACCATCAGTTGGGTGCACTGTAATTCTAGAAAATGCGCCCTCTGGTTGATTGCGCAAAACGTCTGCGATAAGCGCATCGCAGCCTTCAATCGCCATGACCGAAGCCGATACGTCTCGCGATTGATAATTCAATTGATCCACGTGTAGCTCTTCGTCCCAAGTAATAATTGATGGCCGATCAAGAGTTAGCGCATTCATAATGCGAATTGCTAAATGGAGTTCGGCATCTGCCATGTGGTGAATGACTAATGCTGCGCTCCATGGATCCACTTCAGTTATTTCTTCTAGTTCCGTATCGTCATAGTCCTCGACCGCTTCTAGAAATTCAGCGATTAAATCTTCGGCCTCTTCAATTAATTCATAGCTCATAGTTTTGCCCCCTCGCCCGCCATCGTACGCCGAATCCCAATTACCGTTAAATAGATTGGGAAGAGCAGAAGCACCAGATCCGAAATCCGATTTGTTTTAACTCCAGTCACATCAGAGTAGCTCCACGATAGCCACCCTAATACTGCGATATAAAAAGTTCCGAAGGGCAAAGTGAACTTACGAAATGACTTGGCACGAATCAAATGCGGCACCTTGAAATTTGTCAGCTGCGAAATCGCCAAAATGATGCAATAGGTTGCTGTTTCCACCTGGCTGCTTGAGAAAAACAAGAATGTGGGAATCGCTAAATTCCACACAGCAGGAAACCCATTGAACCAGTGATCGGAAGTTTCTAGATCGCTACGAGAAAACCACAGCGCAGATGTTAAGAACATAAACGCAGCAATTAAAGTTTCAAAATGCCGCGGCAACATGTGCAAGTGCAACATAAAAATGATTGGTACGACAACACAGGTTACGTAGTCAACAACCAAATCTAAAACATGCCCGTCAATTTTAGGTGCGTTAACATGAACATCAATCCGACGGGCAATCGGTCCATCTAAACCATCCAATATTTGCGAAACGACCAGCAGCAAGAGTGCAGTTCTAATTTGATTTTCGATAATTGCTTGGAGAGCAAGCATGCCAACAACGGCACCACTTGCGGTGAGTACATGCAAGGCATATCCGGCGCGACGGGAATTTTTTGCCGATAACTCGCTCATTGGTTGAAGGCTAGTGGCTCTAATCTAAAGCCATGAAATTCGACTTCTTGACTGATACCACCAAGCGCAAAACCAGCGCCAGAATCTGGTTCGCCTTGGTCTTTACTTGGGCATTGATTCGAGCGCTTTTGGTCTATAAATTTTTTGCACCTCACGGTGTAAATCCGATTTGGTATTTTGTAATTGATATCGCCAGTTCGATTCCTTACGCAATTTACTCGGCGCGATTAGTGTTTGCATTTGTTGATCAAAATCGGCCACAATTAATTTCATCTGGCCTAATTACATTGATTTCATTTTATTTGCCAGATGTATATGTTTTTATCTTTGCAAATGAAATTCCAAGAGTTCTATTAATTAGCTTTGTCGGCTGGATTTTACTTTTTAGCGCTCTGGCAATAATCGAGATTGCTCGAAATATTAGGCGCGGGAAAGCGCAACGGTAACTTCAACCCATTCAGCTAATTTCTTCTTAGCTGCCCCGCTATCAATAGCTTCTTCGGCCGCCGCTACCCCTTCGGCAATTCGAGAATTCATCGAACGATCAAGTTCGCCGCGATACGCTGCAATTGCGGCGCCGGCATTGATAACAACTGCATCGCGATGGGCGCCTACCTTGCCGTTAAGAATTTCAGAAGTGATGCCGGCATTAAATTTTGAATCGCCACCGACAAGGTCTTCTATTTTTGCAATCTTTAACCCGACTTCAATTGGATTAATCACACCACTTTCGATTTCACCATTTCCAATAGTTAATACCTGCGAGCTTGTGGTCAAAGTTAATTCATCTAATCCATCATCACCACGAAAGACAAAACCCTCTACCGAACGATTACCTAAAACTTCCGCCATCACTAAATGTAATTCAGCCTTTGCTACCCCAATTGCCGCTGCTTTTGGTTTCGCCGGATTCGCCAATGGTCCTAAAATATTAAAAATCGTGGGAGTTCCTAATTCTTTTCGAGCGGCGGCGGCATTCTTCATCGCCGGATGAAAATTTGGCGCAAAACAAAATCCGATACCGGTCTGGTTAACCGATTCGGCAACTAATTTTCCATCTAAATTAATTGCAACACCCAAGGCTTCTAATAAATCTGCTGAGCCGCATTTACTAGTTGCAGCGCGATTTCCATGCTTAACAACTATGGCGCCAGCTGCGGCCGTCACAATCGCTGCGGTTGTCGAAATATTAATGGTGTTCATTCCATCGCCACCAGTTCCGACGATGTCTACAGCGCGCTGCGGAATATAAATCGGTGCAGCATGTTCGTACATCTCGGCGACCAGGGCGCCAACTTCTTCAGCTGACTCACCTTTAGATTTAAGTGCCAGTAAAAATTTTTTTATGGTTTCGTTATCGGTTTTTCCTTCGAGGATGTCGCGCATGCAAAAGCGCACCAATTCTTCGGGTAAGTCGAGGCGTTTTTCTAATAAATCAAGCGCCTGCGCCCATGCCATGCGTTAGGCAGTTGCGAGCGCGCGTGCCCGGATTAATTCGGCAGCAGTTTTTGTAATTGTGAATGGATCAATCGGATGCATAACCGATGCTTCAGCACGAGACCACGCCGCTAGCCACGAATCGGTTGCTCGAGCAATGACCACCATGATTGGCGGACATTGAAATAGCTCATCTTTAAATTGGCGCGCCATCCCCATGCCACCTTCAGGAACTGCCTCGCCATCAAGAATCAATAATTCAGCGCGAAGTTTTCCATCAGTACCGCGTTGATCCATATATAAGCGAAGAGCTGGGCCGGTAGCGAACTCAAGAATTTCTATCTCGGGAAGATCACTGGCAATTTTGGTTCCCAGCGCGGTTTTGATTGCAGAGCGGGTAGCCGAGTCGTCGGAATAGACCGCAATCCGTAATGTCATGCTGCCAATAATAGTCACTTAACCGGAGTGGCTGAGCAGGTATTCGCCCCAAGAAATCAGGTGGCACATTTCACGGGTAGCGCCTTCGAACCAATATGACCTAATTCCGCTTTTACGCGATAATCGTGCCATGTCTAGCACCACTTACAAGGTGAATCGACCGAACTTGGTCGCAGTCGGAACCATTGTTTGGCTCTCAAGCGAACTAATGTTCTTTGCAGCGCTCTTTGCAATGTACTTCACCACGCGCGGTGTTCAAGGTCCAGAAGTTTGGTTGCAATCAACTGGAATATTAAATATTCCGTTCTCGGCTGTTAACACCACAGTTTTGGTGCTCTCTTCTGTCACCTGCCAATTTGGTGTCTTCGCTGCCGAACGCTTCCAACCAAATCGAAGCGGATCGCTTTGGCAAATTAGTAAGTGGGGAATGCGCGAATGGTTTGCGCTAACCACGCTCATGGGCGCGTTCTTTGTCGCCGGCCAAATTTATGAATATGCCCATTTGGTTCAAGAAGGTTTAACAATTTCATCTAACGCATATGGTTCAGTTTTTTACATTACAACTGGCTTCCACGGTCTGCACGTGACTGGTGGTTTAGTTGCATTTATGTTGGTGTTGCTTCGAGTTGCTAAAGCTCGTCGCTTCGGACATTCCCAAGCCACAACGGCAATCGTGGTCTCCTACTACTGGCACTTCGTGGATGTAGTTTGGATTGCGCTCTTCTCAGCAATTTACTTGATTAAGTAGTAAGGGGTTATTAATTGTTTGCTCGATTTCGTCGTACGAAGTTCGCAACTCCTGTTTTGCTATTTATCGCTTTAATTTTTGTTGGAAGCACCTTTTCATTGGCACAAGCTGAAACTGCCAAGATTGCAGTTACTGAATCAGATCGCACGGCGCAAATTGCCGAAGGTAAAAAACTATTTGCAGCTGGCTGCTCCTCTTGCCATGGTCTAAATGCCGAAGGTGGTGAAGTTGCGCCATCACTTATTGGAGTCGGCGCTGCATCAGTTGATTTCCAAGTTGGCACCGGGCGGATGCCGATGGCCGATATGTCTGTGCAAGCAATGCGCAAGCCACCGGTTTATGACGAAGACCAAACTGCAGCGCTCGCCGCATATGTGGCATCGCTTGCACCAGGGCCAGCAATTCCAACTGAAGAGATGTTGAATTACGAGCGCGATGGATCAACTGCCGAAGGTGGCGAACTATTTAGAACCAATTGCGCAATGTGCCATAACTTTGCGGCGCAAGGTGGCGCCTTAACTCAAGGTAAGTACGCGCCAACACTTATGGGCGTTGAACCAAAACATATCTACGAAGCAATGGTTACTGGTCCGCAATCGATGCCAGTTTTCAGCGACAAGACTCTTACCCCTGATGAAAAACTTTCAATAATTAAGTGGATTAAATCGGCCGAGCAAGAACCACAACTTGGTGGCGCTGCCCTTGGTCGAGTTGGCCCAGTTACTGAAGGGCTATTAATTTGGACCTTAGGTCTTGGAATTTTAATTGGCGTAGCTGTCTGGTTAGCCTCGAAAGCAAGGTAGAAAAATGTCAAACGAACTCACACCGATTCAAAATCCTGGTTTGCCAGAGCATAAACATCGCGAAGCCGATCACGATGAAAAAGTAGCAAAACGTTATGAACGACAGATCGCATTACTTTTTACACTTTCAGCAATTTCTACCGTTGGAACGATTGGTACTTATATTTTCATGCCACAAGATCTGATGATCTTCGTGCCAATTCTTGGTAATACCAATGCCCACCAATTATTTTTAGGATTAGGTCTTGCCGGATCGCTCTTCTTTATTGGAATGGGCGCAATTCAATGGGCTCGTGTTTTGATGCCAGATACTGAAGTAATCGCTGAACGCCACGAACTTCGCTCTGATGACAAAGATCGCGAAGATTTTGTAAAGACAGTTAAAGAGCAAGCTGCTACCGCCGGGTTAGGTCGTCGTTCATTAATTAAACGATCCCTAGCTGGCGCACTTGGTCTGGTTGGTTTAACGCCAATTGTTTTACTTCGCGATTTAGGACCAACACCTGGCAAGGAGTTAGAAAAAACCAGTTGGAAGAAAGGCACCCGACTAGTAACTGAAATCGGTGATCGCCCAATTAAACCTTCCGATATGGAGGTTGGCTCTGTAGTTCAGGCGATGCCAGAACTAGAACCAGGTAAAGAGCGAACTCTCAATGACGTTGCAAAAGATGCCGTGCTTTTGATCCGGCTTCGCCCAGAAGAATTTAATCTAGAGAAAGATCGTTTGGATTGGACTTACGAAGGCATCATTGCTTTTTCAAAGATCTGCTCACATATGGGTTGCGCGGTTGCGCTGTATGAGCAACAGACTAAACACCTGCTCTGCCCCTGCCATCAATCAACTTTTGATGTTACCCGCGCGGCAAAAGTAATCTTCGGCCCAGCTGCTCGCCCACTGCCACAGTTGGCGATTACAGTTGACTCTGAAGGATATTTAGTCGCGCAGCAAGGGTTTACCGAACCGGTCGGACCAAGTTTCTGGGAGCGTTCATCATGAGCCAAGGTGAAAAAGTTTTAGGCACCGTCGCAAATTATGTTGACGAGCGCACTGGCGCTGCTAAATGGTTGAAGAAGAATTTACTTAAAGTATTCCCAGATCACTGGTCATTCTTACTTGGTGAAATTGCGCTCTATTCATTTATCATCTTGTTGCTTTCTGGCACATTCTTAACATTTTGGTTTGACCCTTCAATGAAGGAAGTTGTTTACAACGGTTCTTATCAACCACTTTCGGGTCTAAAGATGTCTGCTGCATATGAATCTACGCTGCACATTTCTTTTGATGTTCGCGGTGGATTATTGATGCGCCAGATTCACCACTGGGCAGCGCTGTTGTTCATGGCAGCAATCATCGTTCATATGCTCCGCGTATTTTTCACTGGCGCTTTCCGAAAGCCTCGCGAAGGCAACTGGATAATTGGTGTTGGGCTTTTGACTCTTGGCATCGTTGAAGGTTTCTTAGGATATTCACTTCCAGATGATTTACTTTCCGGAACTGGTATTCGAATTGCCGAAGCAATCATCCAAGCAATTCCTGTTGTTGGTTCATATCTGGCCTACTTCGCATTTGGCGGTGCGTTTCCGGGTGAATCATTCATCCCACGCATCTATACCGTTCACGTTCTTTTATTGCCGGGCTTATTCCTAGCGCTAATTACGGCGCACTTAATGTTGGTCTGGTACCAGAAGCACACTCAATATCCAGGTCCTGGTCGCACTGAAAAGAATGTTGTTGGTTATCCATTAATGCCGGTTTACATGGCAAAAGCCGGCGGTTTCTTCTTTATTGTTTTCGGCGTAACTGCCTTTATTGCAGCGGTGGCTTCAATCAACCCAATTTGGTTATATGGACCATATACGCCGGGACAAATTTCGGCTGGATCGCAGCCAGACTTTTACATGGGCTGGCTCGATGGTTTAGTGCGAATGGCGCCACCGCTCGAGACTCACGCTTTTGGCCACACTATTTCTTGGAATATTTTGATTCCAGGTTTGATTGTGCCCGGAATTATGTTCACGCTAATTGCGCTATATCCATTTATCGAAAGTTGGATTACCGGCGATAAGCGCGAGCACCACATCTTGGATCGTCCACGCAACGTTCCAAATCGCACCGCTTTCGGCGTTGCGCTTCTAGCTTTTAATGCCGTAGCTCTAATCAACGGTGGTAACGACTTAATTGCGACCCATTTTGATCTAACCATTAATCAAATTATGTGGTCAGCTCGTATCGGAATCTTTGTCGTTCCAGTTCTTGCGTTCTTCATTACCAAGCGGATTTGTTTATCTCTTCAACGAGCAGATCGTGACCTTGTATTACATGGCCGCGAAACTGGAAGGTTGGTTCGCTTGCCACACGGCGAATTTGTTGAAGTCCACGAGCCAATTTCACCAGCGCAAGCTTGGGTTCTAACTTCGCACGAACAACCAGGTGCCTTGGAAGTTCCAGAATACGATCAAAATCAAGTTCGCCGCCCTAAGGCGCTAGCTAATCGCATTCGACAACGGTTATCTCGCTCAAACGCAGAGCAAATTAAGAAGCCGACAGCTAAAGAGCTAGACAGTAAACATTAATTTAATTCTTATCCCACCAAATCGTAATTAATTCACGTTTCTTTTCACGTGGATGTGCAATTAGGTAATCTTTTACTTCTTGCCGGCGAGCTGCAGGTAGGCATAATCGAATCTGCAAAATTTCCGCAGTCTGGTCCAAGTCAATATCCCGACCAAATTCGCCTAACCAAATCTCATATTCCGCATCTATCCCCAGCGTTTTGGCGATGTCTACTACATCTGCCCCGTCTGGTTTTGTCGGACGATCAATATTCCAAAAATGCTTCCAAGCCGGATTGAAATCAGAAAGTGGATGTTTTGTTGGAATCTCAATTAC
>JBDKLQ010000017.1:0-13169 GCA_039795555.1 Actinomycetota bacterium | reverse complement strand
ATATAAATTAAATTTTTTAACTAATTTTTTTGATTATAGTTATATTAGTAATTTTCTAAACCAATGTTTTTATGGTTGTAATTATTTTTTTTCCTAAATTACCAATTATCGATTACGATTTTTTTTATACTTAGTTTTCTGCGTATTAATAGTCTATGTATTTGCCATGATATTGATTTAATTTTTTTGAAATGATCTTCCACGAATATGTAGTCAAATATCTGTATGTATTCCTTATTGATTAAATTTTGCAAAATTTCGTACTCGGATCCTTCTGCATCAATTTTCAATATTTTGTGAGAAAAGTTGTTCAAATTTAACCGTGATAAGAACCAATCAAGCTCTTTTGTTATAACTTGAATTCTATATTTTGATGTATTTGTTTTTTTCGAAATTAAGCTTGAACCATCATTTAACTTTAAATCCTCATTTTTTAGATATAAATCTCGGGTTCCGGATTTTCCTATGGCGCATTGAAATATCTCCAATTTTTGTTCATCAATTAATTCCGAATATTCGTCTTGCAAAAAGTTGAATAGTTCGGGGACGGGTTCAAATGATAAAATTTTATAATCAAACTTTTTTAGTTTAGCAAATTCACTAATTGTCTTTATTTCTTGACCTATATTTGCTCCAATGTCAATAAATAGCAAATTGTTGAATCGAGATTCAAAATTTATTTGCTTAAATAAGTTCAACCTAAAATGTTCCGATAGGCTCGGATTCTGCGATTCTAAATCATGAGTAAGAACCGGATAATATTTTGAGAAAATATTGTTTATTTTAATTAAATATATTAAAATTTGTCGTCCTTTTTTTGAAATAATCTCATTTAATACTTTTGCTTTAAGTTTAAAGACATTGCCACGATTATATTTTATCGTTAAATATTTATAATTTATATGAAGAATTGACATTTTGCGCGCCCGAGAGGATTCGAACCTCTAACCTTTTGATCCGTAGTCAAATGCTCTATCCGTTGAGCTACGGGCGCAATATTAAATTTTCGACTCGCGGATACTACTAGAGACCGCCCAGAGAGAGTAAATCATCGCGATTTACCGCCTTAATTCTTGGCTTTCCAACTGCTTCGCCGTTTTCAATTTCGGCAGCGTTAATTTTCTCCCAAATTCCTTGCGAAACAATTTTTTTATTTGGTAAATCTGAATTTAGATCAAATTTTGGTTTTGGATTTCCTAATTTAGATACTAAAAGATTCATTACGTCAGCTGCATCGCTCTTATTTGTTCCAATCACGCCAGATGGTCCACGTTTAGCCCAGCCAACTACATAGGTATTTTCCGATACAAAACCATCTTGGTTTTTAAATTCCACTCCTGCAATTGGTTTTGAGGTATATCCAATTGCTGAAATTACTAAACCACATTTCACTGATTCTTTGCCATCATTAAAAACAACTACTTCAACTTTGCCATTTCCTTTAATGGCCGTAGGCACCCAACCAAATTCGAATTGCATCGTCCGTTCGTGATTTGTATTTGATCTTTCAGCCAATAGCGCCATCGCATCTAAATTACTTTTCACATGTTTTTCCGGATTTTCGCCAACACGGAAAATCGCGTCATTGATTGCCGATTTACTAATAATTACATTTGTATGTTCCAAATCTTTCAATTCGCGAAGTTCAGGTGCAGTGAAGGCTGCAAACTCTGGGCCGCGTCGAGCGCAGATATAAACTTTTCGAATTTTGCTTTGCTTTAAAGCAGCAATCGCATATTCCGCTGTATCGGTTGGATCTAATTCAGTTGGATCAAGCGCCAACATTCGCGCTACATCCATCGCCACATTGCCGGCGCCAATCACAATCGCTGTATCGCAATCAAACGAAATATCTAAGTTAGCAAAATCTGGATGGCCGTTATACCAAGGCACAAAATCAGCTGATGAGAAATTGCCTGGTAATTCCTCACCCGGAATTCCAAGCTTTTTACCAACAGATGCGCCAGTTGCGATTACCACTGCATCATATTTTTCTTGCAGTGTTGCCATTGAAATATCAGTGCCAACTTCAATATTGCCAAATAAATTGACATTTCCAGCAGTTGCGATTTTTTCAAAAACTTTGGAAACGCTCTTTATTTTTGGATGATCAGGTGCAACGCCACTTCGCACTAAGCCCCACGGAGTTGGGAGCCGTTCGATTAAATCAATCTGAAATTTCAACTCATCGCTTTCCAAATTCTGTAACGCTTGAGCCGCAAAGTAGCCAGCCGGCCCAGCGCCAACAATCGCAATTTGAAACGATTTCACAATTAAACCTTATTCAAATAAGTTCTGAATCGTGGATTTGTTTGGATAAACTTTCTCGCCACCATTTATACGATAAGTAACATTGCCCTTACCGAAAACTTCAGCTGTCTGAGAATCCAAATCAATCGCAATTCCGGTGTGCTCATCAATTCCAAGAATTCCGGTATCGGTATCAAGTTGCGATTCCAAAACCTTAAATCGCCGCTCACCCGCGAAGCAATATCTAGTGTCGTGATTTCCACCTTGGGTGTTGTTGAAGTGCGCAATTACCGCAGCTTTTTTACCGATTGCTTTCTCTAATAAATTTAAACCTTCTAGCCAAAATGGATCTTCGCCAACTTTATACATCTCATAAACCGGCATAACTTTGGAACCAATTGACATGGCTGCCGCTGATGCCAGTACCAATGCGCCGCGATCTAATAAATCTGCGAGCGCTTTATCGGCACCAGTTGCGCGCCAAACATTTAACGCATAGGTCGGGCTACCAGGACCAGAGAAAACCCAATCGGCGGCGTTAATTTCTTCGACGATTGAATTGGCATCTCTGTTTCTAGCTTTTACATCATTAATTTCGTAACCAACATTGGTTTTGAAGTATCCGCGAATTCGCTCTGTTAGCTCATCAGCATTTTCTTGAAAACCATACGGCGTATCCAAATTTAAGCGCACCGAATCTTTGCCAAGTGCTTTAAGAATTTTTTGATGTGGCGTAACCATTGCCGGGCTGTTCTCGCCCGAACCCATCAGAACTAGTAAACGAGGCATTTGCTTGCTGCTATCTCCAATATACAAAGTGCGGCCAACCGAGAAGTTCTCTGATCTGGCGCATCAATAGATGAATCTATCTCAGTAACATCAAATCCGATTACTCGCTTATCCATGGCAATCTCGCCAACGATTTGGCGCAATTCCGAAGCTGTAATGCCGCCCGGCATCGCAGCAGGGGCTGCTGGTACAAACGAGCGATCGCAAACATCAAGATCAATGTCTAGATAAATTTTCTGGCAATGAGCCAATTTTTCAAGCGCGAATTTCGCGGACTGCTTGGCCTCAAAATCACTACGGCGAATTACTTGAATTCCATAATCTCTCACGCGATCGGCATAAAACTTTGAATTTGCGAAATCATTAATGCCAATTTGGACAATATTTTTACCAGGTACACCAGCTTCGACTAACTGCCGAATTGGTGATCCATTTGAAACTCCATCACGAACATCGTGATGTGCATCTAACGTAATCACACCTACATCTTTGCCCAGTGCACTCACCCCAGAATAAGTAATGGAATTGTCTCCGCCCAGCAAAATTAAAGCTTTAGCCTTGGAATACATCGATGTTAATTCCGTTATTGTTTTATTTTGATCATCTGGGTCTGCAACATCACCAAAATCAGATGCTGACAAATTAGTTAGTTCAACATTTTTAGTTGCATGAAATGTCGAATAACGCATAAGTGCTTCCCGAATTGAATTCGGACTTTGCTGCGCTTGATTTGGGGTGAGCGCACTTTTAGAAGCTCCAACGCCAACGATGGCAAAATCGCAACTACTTACGCCTTTGGCAAACCAGTTGCCTGCGCGCAACCAATTTGGGTCATTGTGTAGTGCCATTTATGCCTCTTTTAGATAACCTTGCGAGAGTAAATCTTATCTAACTTGGTGGAGGGATAAATGCCAGCAGAAATTCTGCTTGGAACAAATGGTTTGACCGCAACCGAAGTAATCGCAATTGCGAGAGAAAATGCGAAGATCCGAATTACGGATGAAGCTATTTCTGCCATTAAGAAATCTCGAGCCATTATCGATTCGTTAGCCGCATCCGAAACCCCGGTTTATGGAATCTCAACTGGCTTTGGTGCACTTGCCCGCAAATTTATTGATGCAGATATGCGAGCGCAATTACAACGATCGTTAATCCGTTCACACGCAGCTGGCAGTGGCGAAATAGTTGAGGTGGAAGTTGTTCGCGCATTAATGGCGCTTCGGTTAGCCACAATTTGTCGTGGATATTCTGGTGTTAAAGTCGAAACCGTAAATGTTTATGCCGAAATATTAAATGCTGGAATCACTCCAGTTGTGCGCGAATATGGATCTTTGGGTTGTTCCGGAGATTTAGCACCGCTCTCCGCTTGCGCTCTAGTTGCTATGGGTGAAGGCGAAGTTATTGATAAAACCGGAAATGTAGTAGCAACAGAAGTTGCGCTAAAAGCGGCCGGAATTAAACCAGTCGAACTTTCATCAAAAGAAGGTCTGGCATTAATTAATGGCACTGACGGCATGCTCGGACAATTAGTAATGGCGCTGGCTGATATCGAAAAACTTTTGAAAACTTTAGATGTAACGGCTGCGTTAAGTGTCGAAGCGCTACTTGGAACTGATCGAGTTTTCCAAGAACATCTACATAAAATCCGGCCACAAATTGGCCAATTAGCTTCGGCCAAAAATTTGGCGAAATTACTTGCGGATTCGCCACTAGTTAAATCACATGCCGGCAAAGAAGATTCGCGCGTTCAAGACGCCTATTCGCTGCGCTGCGCACCGCAAGTTGCCGGTGCGGCACGCGACACTGTTGCCCACGCAAAATCAATTGCGGAACGAGAATTAAATTCCATTATTGATAATCCAATTGTGTTACCGACTGGCGACGTCAGTAGCAATGGAAATTTCCATGGCGCACCGATTGCACATGTTTTAGATTTCTTGGCAATTTCAATTGCCGATGCCGCTTCGATGTCCGAACGCCGCAGTGATCGAATGTTGGATGAACATCGATCATTTGGATTAACGCCATTTTTAGCGCAAGATCCTGGTGTTGATAGCGGAATGATGATTGCGCAATACACCCAAGCTGGATTAGTTAGCGAAATGAAACGGTTAGCAGTTCCGGCATCAGTTGATTCGATTCCATCGTCTGCAATGCAAGAAGATCATGTTTCGATGGGCTGGCATGCGGCACGTAAATTGCGCCGGGCTGTTGATGCTTTTACGCGGGTAATTGCAATTGAATTAATGATTGCTTCGCGCGCTGTTGATATGCGCACTCCACTAAAAGCAGCTCGCGGAACAGATGCTGCGATTAAAACCTTGCGCACGAAAGTTGCCGGTCCGGGTCAAGATCGATGGCTATCGCCTGAAATCGAAGCTGCGGTTGGTTTAGTTAAATCTGGTGAAATTCTAAATGCAGTTGAAAGAGAAATCGGAGCGTTGGCATGAGTCGAGTAATTCATTCACCAAATGGCAGTGGACTTTCAACATTGGGTTGGCAGCAAGAAGCTGCCTTTCGAATGTTACAAAACAATCTCGATCCTGAAGTTGCCGAACGTCCAGAAGATTTAGTTGTTTACGGCGGCACTGGTAAAGCTGCGCGCGATTGGAAATCTTATGACGCGCTAATTCGCACGCTAAAAACTTTAAAAGCTGACGAAACCATGTTGGTGCAATCTGGTCGCCCAGTCGGTGTATTTCAAACACACGAATGGGCACCGCGCGTACTTATCGCAAATTCAAACTTAGTTGGCGATTGGGCTAATTGGCCAGAATTTCGTCGGTTAGAAGCTGCTGGATTAACTATGTATGGCCAGATGACTGCAGGATCTTGGATTTACATTGGAACGCAAGGAATTCTACAAGGTACATATGAAACATTTGCAGCAGTTGCTAATCAAGATTTCAATGGAACATTAGCTGGAACCATTACTTTAACTGGTGGTGTTGGCGGAATGGGTGGCGCGCAGCCTTTAGCAATCACAATGAATGATGGCGTGGCAATTTGCGTTGACGTTGATGCATCCAGATTGCAGCGACGCGTTGATCATCGTTACTTAGATATGTGGACCGATAACGTTGAAGAAGCGTTACAAATTGCCGAAAAGAAAAAGGCAGAACGCATTGGTTACAGCATTGGATTAAAAGCTAATGCGGCATCAATTTTCGCTGACTTTTTAAAACGTGGCGCCCCAATTGATATTGTCACTGATCAAACTTCGGCACATGATCCACTCTCTTATTTACCGGAAGGGGTAACAGTCGAAGAGTGGCACGAATTTGCAAAGCGTGATCCGGAAGAATTTACAAAACGATCTCGCGCAGCCATGGCGAAACAAGTTGAAGCGATGGTCGGTTTCATGGATGGCGGTGCCACAGTCTTTGATTACGGAAATTCAATTCGTGGCGAAGCGATGTTGCATGGCTATTCGCGCGCTTTTGATTTTCCAGGTTTCGTTCCTGCTTATATTCGCCCGTTATTTTGTGAAGGTAAAGGTCCCTTCCGTTGGGTAGCGCTAAGTGGCGATCCGAAAGATATTTCGGCAACTGATAAAGCGGTGATGGAACTATTTCCGAATAACGAACCATTGGAACGTTGGATTAGAAAAGCGAGTGAGAAAGTTGCTTACCAAGGATTGCCAGCGCGGATTTGTTGGTTGGGTTATGGCGAACGCCATTTAGCTGGCGAGAGATTCAATGAAATGGTGGCAAAGGGCGAAGTATCGGCGCCGATTGTGATTGGCCGCGATCATTTAGATTGTGGTTCAGTTGCTTCGCCATATCGTGAAACCGAAGCCATGTTAGATGGTTCAGATGCGATTGCTGATTGGCCATTATTAAATGCATTGGTTAACACTGCTTCTGGCGCATCTTGGGTATCGATTCATCACGGCGGTGGAGTTGGAATTGGTCGTTCGATTCACGCTGGACAAGTTTCAGTTGCTGATGGCACAAAATTAGCCGGAGAAAAATTACGTCGAGTTTTAACAAATGATCCCGGAATGGGCGTAATTCGACACGTTGATGCCGGTTACGAATTGGCAGATGAAGTTGCCAAAGAACGCCATGTGCGAATTCCGATGAAAGAAGCTTGATGTCTTCTCGGTTAATAAAAAACATTGGTCAATTAATAACAAATTCCGATGAAAATTTAGGAATCATTAATAACGCTGCGTTAGTAGTTGATGGCGGAAAAGTTGTGTGGATTGGCGAAAATTCGAAAGCGCCAAGTTCCGATACAGCCATTGATGCCAATCAAGGCGTGGTTGCTCCGGGTTTTGTCGATTCACATACCCATGCAGTTTTCGCTGGTGATCGCCATAAAGATTATGTGGCTCGGATGTCAGGTGAAAAATATGCATCGGGTGGAATTAAAACTACCGTAGCTGCGACTCGCGCCGCGAGTAAAGTTGAATTGACGGCTCACACCAAATCAATCGTTGATCGAGCGCGCAAATCTGGCACGACAACTATAGAAATTAAATCTGGTTATGGCTTAGATGTTGAAACCGAGAAGAAAATTTTGGAAGTTGCCAAAGAATTTACTACCGAAACAACTTATCTGGGTGCACATGTTGTTCCCAATGGCATCGATCGCAATGACTATTTGAAATTGGTAACTGGCGAAATGCTTGATGCTTGTGCACCACTTGCTAAATGGATTGATGTCTTTTGTGATTCTGGCGCCTTCACCGTGGATGAAGCCCGCGAAATTATTAAAGCGGGTCAAGCTAAAGGCTTAATTGGGCGGATTCATGGCAATCAATTGGGCGAAAGCGGCGGCGCTGAATTAGCAGCAGAGATGAAATTGGCATCAGTTGATCACTGCACTTTTGTAACTGATGCCGCGTTAGAAAAATTAGCGAGCGCCGGAGTCGTCGCAACGTTACTACCGGGCGCAGAATTTTTTACTAAATCTAAATATCCAGATGCAAAACGATACTTCGCAGTCGGCGTAAAAGTTGCGCTAGCAACCGATTGCAATCCAGGTTCGTCATATTTAACTTCGATGCCAATTGTGATGTCATTAGCAATTCGTGAAATGGGTTTTACACCAGCACAAGCTTTTTATTCGGCAACAAAAGTTGGTGCAGATGCGCTGCAACGAAATGACATTGGACATTTAACTGTTGGTGCAAAAGCAGACATAAATATTTGGAATTGTCCTAGTTTTGAACATATTGCATACCGCATGGGCGAAATAGATTTAATTTATTAAAGTTGAGTTTTTCATGCGTAAATACGCGGGGGTTGCCTTTACTTTTTAAGTTGATATACTTAAGTGCAACAAAACCTCGGTAGGAGCCTGATACTCAAAACTATTAGTTCGAAATTTGAACTAGCCTTTGAAGTTTCTACACAGCCATGAAAACTATTACCAACCATCCGCAGACCTTTCGGGCAACTTATGGCCCAGCAAAGCCAGTTGATCGCGAAGTTATTAAGAAAAAAATTCAAGAACAGTTAGATCTTTTCAATAAAGTTAATGCCAGCTCTGGCGTTGAAATTAAAAAAGCAAAAGTTTCTACACCACTTGGTGTTCACTCATCTTTCCAGGCATTTGATCCATGGCCAATTTCGATCACTTCTGCTAAAGGTGCCTGGATGACAAATAGCGATGGCCGCAAAATGCTCGATTTATCAATGGGATTTGGTGCGATGTTGGTGGGCCACCTAAATGATGACGTGATGGCGGAACTCAAAAAGGCTTTGGAAGTAGGCACGCTTTTTACCAGCCCATCGCCAATTTCGCGTGATGCAGCCGAGCGCCTCTGCAAGCGCTTCGGTATCGAACAAATTCGCTTTACCAACTCGGGAACTGAATCAACCCTCTATGCGATTCGCACAGCTCGGGCTTACACCAAGAAAGATGGCATCGTAAAGATTGAGGGTGGTTACCACGGCAGTGGTGATTCACTGATGGTTTCAACTAAGCCACCGCTAGACAAGATTGGATCGCCAGAGGATCCAATTCCTTACGTTCCAGCAACAGCAATTGCGGGCGAAGTGCACGTTGTGCCATACAACAATGCCGAAGCGCTAGAGCGCGTATTCCAAAAACATGCTGCAACTATTTCCTGCTTAATCATGGAACCAGTTTTAGAGAACATCGGAATTGTTGTGCCAGATGAAGGTTACTTAGAACGAGTCCGCGAACTTTGTAACGAATATGGAATTATTTTAATTTTTGATGAAGTAAAAACTGGTTTAACTGCTGGACCACAAGGTGCAGCACAGAGACTAGGTGTTTTGCCAGATTTGATTTGCTTAGCTAAATCAATTGGTGGTGGCGTTCCGCTTGCTGCATTTGGTGGCAAGAGTGAATACATGAACGCGGTTTCAGACGGACGGATGTCTCACCTTGGAACTTTTAATGGTCACATTCTTGGTATGGCCGCAGTGCAAGTGATTGATCGAATTGCGACTCCGGAAAAACTTGCGGAATGCGAATCATTTAACCTTCAAGCGCTAAATCGAATTGGCGAAATCATTGGTGAATATGAATTACCTGCGCATTCAGTTGGATTTGGTGTTAAAGGTTGCACAACTTGGTCAAGTGATCCAGTGCGCAACTACCGGGATTACAAAGCTACAGATTTTGATTTAGCCGAACTTTCGTTCCTCTGGTCGCTTAATCACGACATCATGACCCCGCCGGGACTTGATGAGCAGTGGTTAATTAGCTTTGCGCATGGCCAAGCAGAAATTGATTTTCAAGTTGAAGATTTCCGTAACTTTGCTAAATACGTGCGTAATTAAGCGAAACCTAATTAAGCGTTGGTTGGAAAACCTAAGTTAATTCCGCCATGGCTTGGATCTAGCCAGCGACTTGTAACAACTTTGCCGCGAGTGAAGAAGTGAACACCTTCAGTTCCGTGTGCATGTGAATCACCAAATAACGACGACTTCCAGCCGCCAAATGAGTAGTAAGCCATCGGCACTGGAATTGGCACATTGATACCAACCATGCCAACTTCGACTTCATTTTGATAGCGACGCGCGGCGCCGCCATCATTTGTGAAAATTGCAGTGCCATTTCCATACTTATGGTCATTAACTAATTTCAGCGCTTCGTCATAACTTTTAACTCGAATAACGCCAAGCACGGGCCCGAAAATTTCTTCGGTGTAAATGCTCATCGAAGTCTTCAAATTATCAAACAGGGTTGGGCCTAACCAAAATCCGTCTCCCCCTGCATTAACAGAGCGACCATCCATAACTAAAGTTGCGCCCTCTTTAACGCCCGCGTCTATATACGAAGCAACTTTGTCGCGATGAGCTTTTGTTACTAGTGGTCCCATGTCGGCGCCTTGTGTGCCATCGCCAGTTTTAATTTTTTCCATGCGCTCTTTTATTTTTGGAATTAATTTATCTGCAACAGGTTCGACTGCAACTAACATCGAAATTGCCATGCACCGTTCTCCTGCAGAACCAAAACCGGCATTAACTGCGGAATCGGCTGCTAAATCCAAATCGGCATCTGGCAAAACCACCATATGGTTTTTGGCACCGCCCAAAGCTTGAACTCGTTTGCCAGCTTTGGTACCAGTTTCATAAACATATTTCGCGATTGGGGTCGAACCAACAAAGGAAACTGATTTGATTCCGGGATGATTAAGAAGTGCGTCTACTGCTTCTTTGTCACCGTGCACAACATTGAATACGCCATCTGGTAATCCGGCTTCTTTCAATAATTCGGCAATAAACATAATTGCACTTGGATCTTTTTCTGAGGGTTTGATAATTACGGAATTACCGCAAGCTAGCGCAACTGGGAAGAACCACATCGGCACCATTGCGGGAAAATTAAATGGCGAAATAATTGCAACTGGCCCAAGGGGCTGGCGAATTGAATAAACATCAATTCCAGTTGAAACTTCCTCGGAAAAACCGCCTTTTAATAAATGTGGAATTCCGCAGGCGAATTCGACAACTTCCAAGCCCCGAGTTACTTCACCTTGGGCATCGGATAAAACTTTTCCGTGCTCGGCTGTAATTAATTCGGCAATTTTTGCCTTGTTTTGATTTAGTAGTTCGCGAAATGCAAAGAGAACCTGAGTGCGCTTTGTTAATGAACTATGGCGCCATTCTTTAAACGCTTCAGTTGCAACGTCTACCACTTTGCCAACTAATTCAGTCGAAGCAAATTCGACGGTGCCAGTCATTTTTCCAGTTGCCGGGTTATAAACATCGCCCGTGCGGCCAGAACTTTCAGTTGAAACTTTGCCATTTATCCAATGTGAAATTTGCTTCATTTGCAGAGAATACCTCTATAAATAACCGGAAAAAACTGATTAGATAGGGCAAGATTAAATCGGCAGAGGGATTTTGATGAGTTCAGATGATGGCAAGAAAGTTTTTGAAAACGACCGTAAATATGTCTTTCATTCCTGGTCGGCCCAAGGGCAAATCTCACCAATGTCGATTGAAGGCGCTCAAGGGTCTTACTTTTGGGACTACGACGGCCATCGTTATTTAGATTTCTCTGGCCAATTAGTTTTTACCAATATTGGCCATCAACATCCGAAAGTTATTGAAGCGATCAAAAAGCAAGCCGATATTTTGGCAACCATCGCGCCACAACATGCCAACAAAGCCCGAAATGATGCGGCTGAGCGAATTGTGGAATTAGCTGGTGGTAACTTCGCCAAAGTTTTTTTCACCAATGCCGGCGCAGATGGAATTGAAAATGCAGTTCGCATGGCGCGGTTGCACACTGGGAAAAATAAAATTCTTTCAACTTACCGTTCGTATCACGGAAATACTGGCGCTGCAATTAATGCAACAGGTGATCCACGTAGATTCCCAAATGAATTTGGCCATGGCCATGTTCATTTTTGGGGACCATATCTTTATCGCTCCGCTTTCTGGGCAACTTCGCCAGAAGAAGAATGTCAGCGCGCATTAGAACATTTAGAACAGACCATTATTTTTGAAGGTCCAAAAACAATAGCGGCGATTTTGATTGAAAGCGTTCCCGGCACTGCCGGTGTTTTAGTGCCACCAAAAGGTTATTTAGATGGCGTTCGTGCCATTTGCGATAAATATGAAATTCTTTGGATTGCCGATGAAGTTATGGCGGGCTTTGGTCGCACGGGTAAATGGTTTGCGTTCCAACACTCAAATTCAATTCCAGATTTAATTGTTTTTGCAAAAGGTGTTACTTCTGGTTACGTACCGCTAGGTGGCGTCGTTATTTCAGAGAAAATAGTTGAAACCTTTAACGATCGTGTATTTCCAGGCGGCTTAACTTATTCCGGTCATCCATTGGCTTGTGCAACAGCAGTTGCCACAATTGATGTAATGAAAGAAGAGAAAATGGTAGAAAACGCTGCGCGAATCGGCAGCGAAATAATTGGACCGACTTTGGCTGAACTTGCGAAGAAACATTCATCAATTGGTGATGTTCGCGGTCAGGGTGTTTTCTGGGGAATCGATATGGTTTCAGATCGCGCAACTAGAGAACCGTTGGCGCCATATGGTGCTTCAAGTCCAAAGATGAATGAAATTGTTGCGACCTGCAAGAAGAATGGTTTGATGCCATTCAATAACTTCAATCGAATTCATTTGAATCCGCCGTGCAACGTTTCTGATAGCGATGCCAAATTAGGTTTAGAGCTATTTAGTAAATCGTTAGGCGATCTTGGTTTGTAATAATTTCTGGCGGAGACGAGATGTCCTAACCAAAGAACGTCGGTAATTAGGCGGGGGGGTTCCTCGTTAATGAGCGGAGACGAGAGGATTTGAACCTCCGAGACCCTTTAGGGGTCAACCTCATTAGCAGTGAGGCGCACTAGACCGGGCTATGCGACGTCTCCAGTAGTGCGCAGTTTACAGGTTTTATAAGTGAACGATTACAGAAGATCGCTGCTTAGTGCCTTCAACTAATTGCGCATTTCGTTCATCGGTTCCGTGCGCCCAGTCATGAGCAAATTTAGGTTCTTTGCCGTATTTGATATGTCGATTTACTAATCGTTCTAATCGTAAAGTGTCATCAACTTGAACATACCAACTTTCGGTCAAAATTGGCGAAACATCTTCCCAGCCATCTTTGTTATGAAGTAAATAATTTCCTTCGGTGATAATAAATTTAGTTTCTTTAGTTACGACGCCTTCAGCAGCAATTGA
>JBDKLQ010000016.1:0-13362 GCA_039795555.1 Actinomycetota bacterium | reverse complement strand
AACGAAATGCACGAGCGAGTAGTTGGTGAATTTAAGAATCATGACGGACAGTTGGAACACTACGAAGCCAAAAATCCAAAGTTCTTACTTTGGGTTCATTGTGCATTCACTGATGCATTTTTAAAATCGCACATAGCACTTGGTTACAAAATCGATAAGGGTGCTGATGAATATATTAAAGAATGGACAAAGAGTGCGATTCTATTAGGCCTCGACCATGCGCCCGAATCTTTGGCAGAGATGGAAGCAGAGTTGGCACGCTTTCGAAAAGAAGAGTTAGGTCGAACTGAAAAAACTGAGGATGTTGTTAAATTTATTTTACGCCCGCCATTTTCTCGGGCAGGTCTTTTGTTCTATTCGGTAATGGCAAATGCGGCAATTGCTACGTTAGAAGATTTTGATCGAGAATTATTAGGTTTGAAAAAGCGCCGCAAGTTTTGGTTAAAACTTGCCCGAGTTTTGCTAGAAATCCTGAGTGCAATCTTGGGCCACGAGCCGCCAGCCAAAAAGTTGGCCCGGAAAAGAATTAGTGGCCAGTCCCAGATTTGATGTCGTACCGCCCCAAGAAATCATCTTTAAATTCTTGGTAATTTCCAGCGATTAGTGATTGGCGTATCTGGTCAACTAATCGAACGATAAATCTTTCATTATGAATTGTTGCAAGGGTTGCCGCCAGCATCTCTTTAGCCCGGAAAAGATGATTTAAATAAGCCCGGGTGTAGTTACGGCAGGTGTAGCAATCACAGGTGTCATCTATTGGAAAGAATTCAGTTTTATGTGGACCATTTGAAACATTGAATCGGCCTGTTTTTGTATAGACAGCGCTGGTGCGAGCAATTCGTGATGCCAAAACACAATCGAAGGTATCCACGCCATTTTCAATTCCAACAAATAAATCTTCCGGTGCGCCAATTCCCAATAAATGTTTAGGTTTATCGATTGGCAATTCTTCGTTAACCCATCGAACTATTTCGCCCATTTCATTTTTATCTAGCGCGCCGCCAATACCAAACCCGTCGAATTTAATCCCGCTAGATTCCATTGCACCTAAATCTTTAGCCGCTTTGCGTCGTAGATCTTCATATTGCGCGCCTTGGATAACGCCATAAAGTGCCTGGTATGGCTTATTGCTACGGAGTTCGGTTAACCGTTGATGTTCATCCAAACAACGAAGCGCCCAAGCATATGTGCGCTCGCAGGCCAATTCTTGGTAACCGCGAGTGTTGTGTAGCGTTGTGCATTCGTCGAATGCAAACATGATGTCGGCACCAATTTTATGTTGAATCTGCATGGAAATTTCGGGCGAAAACCGATGCATTGATCCATCTAAATGCGATTTAAAAGTAACACCTTCGTCGTCGACGTGAGCAAGTCGTTCTTTGTCGTCGGCAATGACATCATCTGCCCTAAAAGTTTGCGCATCCATCGCCAAAACTTTTTTAAATCCCACGCCAAGTGAAAGAACTTGAAAACCACCAGAATCAGTAAAAGTTGGTCCATTCCAATTCATAAATTTTGAAAGCCCACCGGCTTCATCCAAAATATCTGGACCTGGTTGTAAATATAAATGATAAGCATTTGCTAGTAGCGCTTGACTTCCAATTTCGCGCATAGTTTCTGGTAGAACCGATTTAACAGTAGCTTTTGTGCCAACTGGAATAAATGCTGGTGTTTGAATCTCGCCATGCGGGGTAAAAATAGTTCCGACACGCGCAAATGAATTAGTCGAATCGTGCTTTATTTCAAAGGAAAAACCCACGCGGAAAGTCTAACTTGTTAAATGAGATAGGTTCGCGTACGTGAAATTGCCGTTTTTTCATATCAAAGACTTCACTGGTTTACTTAATTCATACTCTCGCCGATTGGTAACCGGTAATTTAATTAATTCAATCGGCAATGGTTTAACGATGTCGTTATTTATGGTTTATTTAACGACGATTCGGGATTTTTCAACGACTTTTTCCGGTATAGCTCTTGCTTGGATGGCGGTCGTTGGCTTAATTTTAAATCCAATTATTGGCAGCGCGATTGATAATTTTGGGGCCAGAGCAGTTGTAATTTCGGGGCTAATTGTGCGAGCCATCGGCACATTTGGTTTGGCTCTCGTAGACACCAAAGTTTCGGTATTTGTAGTCACCACTTTAATGGCGATTGGCGACGCGGGTATTTGGCCAGGGCAGATCACCGCATTAACACGGATAACTGACGAAGCTCATCGCCCGAAAATATTTGCCTTTAATTTCATGATGCTAAATGTCGGCTACGGAATTGGTGGAATTCTTTCAGCTCTAATTGTCGAAGCAAAAGATTTAGGATCATTTCAAACGCTTTATCTTGTGGATGGATCGACATTTCTGATCTATTTGATTTTGATGATTTCACTTCCAAGCTTTGTTGGAAAGCGTGATAACCACCATGAGCTGCCAACCGGAAGTTATGCTCAAGTATTTAGGATTAAACAATTACTTCAATTAACTTCGGCAAATTTACTTTTGGTGTCATTTGGCTATTCCGCAGCGATTGCCGGCCTTCCTTTATTCATCGTTGAAGTACTTGGCGTTTCACCTAAGTGGCTCGGCATAATTTGGGCGGCAAATACTGCGACGATAGTTTTATTCCAACCGGCAATTGCGAGATGGTTAGAACGAACCGATAAATTAAAAGCGCTATTTTGGGTTGGCGTGATTTGGGCAATTTCTTGGGTGTTTGCAGGTGTAAGTGGCTGGACTCCAGTCGGCTGGATTGTTCCACTTCAACTTATCTCCTCAATCATATTTGCCTTTGGCGAAATGATTTGGTCGCCAACCACGCCATCGCTAGTAAATCAATTATCGCCAGATGAAATTCGTGGCCGAGCAAATTCTTTAATTTCGCTGCAATGGTCGGTAGCTGGAATAGTTGGTCCGTTGTTGGTTGGATTTATGTTGAACGCTGGTCATCCCGCGCTATGGGTGATTGTTACGACGATTGGATGCTTGGCGCCAATTCCAATCTTGAAATCAATCAAGATTAAATAGCTACCAGATTTGGACGCGTTGCTCTAAATAAAGTGCATCACCAGGTTTTACATCAAAGGCGTCATAAAACTCATCCATATTTCGCACAATTTGGTTGCAGCGAAGTTCATCAGGTGAATGTGGGTCAGTCGCGATTCGTCGGCGCGCCTCTTCTGGGCGAATTAATCGGCGCCAACACTGCGCCCACCCTAAGAAAAATCTCTGATCGCCAGTTAAACCATCAATTACGGGCGCTGACTTTTCAGCAAGGGCGATTCGGTATGCCTTCATTCCGATATTCATGCCGCCTAGATCGCCAATATTTTCACCTAACGTAAATTCGCCATTTACTTTGACATCCGGTGCCGCAGTCGGGGAGAGCTGGTTATATTGATCAATCAAGAGCGCAGTCCGAGCTTCAAATTCCTTGCGATCTTGTTCGGTCCACCAATCGACTAAGTTGCCATCACCGTCATAACGCGAACCTTGATCGTCGAAACCGTGGCCAATTTCGTGGCCAATGACCGCGCCAATCCCTCCGTAATTGACCGCATCGTCGGCTTCGGGATCAAAAAATGGCGCCTGCAAGATTGCTGCTGGAAAGACAATTTCATTTAACCCTGGGTTGTAATAGGCATTAACCGTTTGTGGGGTCATGTGCCACTCATCGCGATCAACTGGACCACTCAATTTGTTCAATTCATAGTCTCGAGAAAATTTAGCAATTGCTTTGATATTGGCCATTAAATCATCGGATTTAATTTCTAGCTTGGAATAGTCGCGCCACTTATCGGGGTAGCCAATTTTTGGCGTGAACTTTTCAAGCTTTACCAATGCTTTTTCTTTGGTCTCGGGGCTCATCCAGGTTAATTGCATGATTGACTGCCGATAAGCTTCAATCAAATTTGAAACTAAATGTTGAACCTGTGCTTTGCTGCTTGGTGGGAAATGGCGTCGAACATATTCTTTTCCGACTTCTTCACCAATCGAACCTTCAACCAATGAAATGGCGCGCTTCCAGCGCTCGCGAATTTTTGGCGTCCCAGACAGCGTGGTGCCATAGAAGGCAAAATTTTGATTACCGAGCTCCTCATTTAAATAACCAGCTGATCCGCTCAATAGATGCCACAAAGTCCAATTTTTCCAAGCTGCCAAGTCAAATTCGGCAAACAATTTTCCGAGTCCTTCAAAAAATTGTGGCTCGCGAACGATCACCGATTCGAAAAATTTAGGATTAACTTTGCTGGCAGAGATATATGTTGCTAAATCAAAGGCGCCGCAAAGTTCTTCGAATTCAGTCCGAGTCAATTTGTTATAGGTCAACATCGCATCGCGATCTTTAACTTGATCAAAGTGATAAGAGGCGATTTTGGTTTCCAAATCCAAGACAGACTGGCCATCGATTTCTAAGCCAGAAATTTGGGCCATTTTGGCGATGTGGTCGACCAGCGCCACTCTAATTGGCTGGTAATCGTCTTCGCGGTAGTACGCCTCATCGGGCAAGCTGAGTCCGCTCTGCATGAAATAGAGAATGTATTGAGATGAATTAGTGTGATCGGTATCGACAAAGGCGCCAAATATTCCACCAAAACCTTCCACCTCTAACTCGGCGATAGCGGAAATCAGAGTCTTGGCATCGGCAATCGCGGCGATCTTGGCAATTGCATTTCGGATTGGGTCGATTCCGGCCCGATTTATTCGCTCTACATCGATGAAAGATTTATATAGGGCGCCAATTTTTCCGTTATCGCTTTCAATTATTTCCCGAACCTGTTTTTCAGCTGCTTCAAACAATTCGTAGGTAATTCCATCATTTGAACGATCGGTTGGAATTTGATGGGTCTTTAACCAGGCGCCATTGGCATAGGTATAGAGATCATCTTGCGGTCGCACCGAAGTATCGAAGAGCTCTTTTCGAATTCCAGATTTCAAAGTGCGCCGCCTAATCTCAAATAATCACAATAGTTGAACCTTCAACTATTTGGTAGAATCCCGCTATGGCTGGCAAAAGTACCGAACCGAACTGGTTATCGCCAAGTGAGATGGCGGCATGGCGCCGATACATTGTCGCTAGTCGCAGATTATTAGATGCGCTCGATGCTGATTTGGATTCCGAAGATTTATCAATAGCTGATTACGAAGTTTTAGTTTTATTGAGCGAAGCCCCTGATCGCAGAATGCGAATGAGTGAACTAGCTGAAAATGGTTTAGTCTCAAGATCGCGCCTATCTCATCGTATGAAAGTTATGGAGAAAGCTGGTTGGGTAAAACGCCAAAATTGTGAAGTTGATAAGCGGGGCCAATGGGCGGTAATGACCCCAAAGGGCTGGCAAGCTATAGTGAAAGCCGCGCCCATCCATCTAAAAAGTATTAGAACGCGCTTTATTGACGTGCTTAGCAAAGGTGACCAGGAAGCGATAGCCCAAGCTTTCAATAAGATTGAAAATAATTTACGCAAAGAGATAATCGAATAATTTAAAAAATAAAAAACCCGCCAGGTTCACCTGGCGGGTTTTTTGCGAAAGCTAAATTACTTAGCAGCCTTCTTACGACGACGACGCTTTGGAGCTGCAGCAGCAGCCTTCTTGCGACGACGACGCTTTGGAGCCGCCTTCTTAGCAGCAGCCTTCTTACGACGACGCTTTGGTGCTGCCTTCTTAGCAGCAGCCTTCTTGCGACGACGCTTTGGAGCAGCTGACTTTGCAGCAGCCTTCTTGCGACGACGCTTTGGTGCTGCCTTCTTAGCAGCAGCTTTCTTACGACGCTTTGCAGCCACGTATTTCTCCTATCGAGTGGTTCCGGATCCGTCTACCGAAACTTTCAAGGAGAAGCGTGGCAGGAATTAATAGGTAATGCAAATATTTTGTGACATTTAATTGAGTGCGTGTCGCAATTAATTTTTTATTATTTTTTATGCATTTACGAAAAAGTTTCGTTGGAATTTGGAAATTCGCCAGATTCGACATCTTTTGACCAATTTTTGGCCGCAGCGCCAATTTCCTCCCGCAAATTCAGATATTTTCGGGAAAATTTTGGCGAATTAGCGGTCAAACCGACTAAATCTGTCCAAACTAAGACCTGCGCATCGCATTTTGGCCCAGCTCCGATACCAATTACCGGAATTTGGAGCGATTTTTGGATTTTTTCTGCCAATTCGGCGGGAATTAATTCCAATACGAGTGCAAAAACTCCTGCTTTTTCTAAATTTTTTGCCTGTTCGATGATCAATTCCGGATTTTCGCGACCTTGTACACGATAGCCACCCAATTGATGGAGCGATTGTGGCGTTAAACCAAGATGGCCCATAACTGGAATGCCGCTACTGACGAGTTTTTTCACACTTTCAATCTGCACTCCCTCCAATTTAACGGCATGAACGCCCGCTTCTTTCATAAATCGCATTGCAGTTTCAAGGCTTTGATCCGTAGATTTTTCATAGGAACCAAAGGGCAGATCTGCTACAACTAATGCTCGTTTTGCGGATTTTGCAACTGCCCGAGCCAATGGGATTAACTCATCAACCGTGACTGGAATGGTGTTTTCATGTGCCAGAAAATTGTTACCAGCCGAGTCCCCAACCAATAAAACCGGAATCCCGGCGGCATCAAAAATCTCGGCAGTCATCTGTTCGTATGAAGTTAGCATCGCCCATTTTTCGCCAGCTGCTTTTGCTGCCGCCAAATCTTTAATTGAAATGCGTCGCGAAATATCGCTAAGTAGCGCCATTAAATACCTGCTTTCGCCTCAACTCCGAATATCGGTAGCTGGGAGTACCCGCTAAGGATATAACCTTGAACTATGACCCTGGCAATTGCGATGGCTCAAATTAATCCCACCGTTGGCGCGCTTGCGGCAAATAGTGAATTGATTCTGGCTAATGTAAATCGGGCCAAAGAACTTGGCGCAGATTTAATTGTCTTTCCCGAGATGGCGCTAACCGGCTACCCAGTCGAAGATTTAGCGTTGCGCCATACCTTCCAAGCTGCAAGTAAAAGTGCAATTGAAAAGTTGGCATTGCAAATTAATGGCCAGATTACAGCTGTGGTTGGCTACCTCGATAATGACGGAGCTGGGCCGCTTAATGCCGTTGCCATTATTGAAAACGGCAAAATCAAAGCGCGCTATATCAAATGCCACTTACCAAATTACGGCGTCTTTGATGAGTATCGCAACTTCATTGCCGGAAGCCAGCCACTGGTTTTTGAAGTTAACGGCCACAAAATTGGCGTTGCGATTTGTGAAGATATTTGGCAATTTGGCGGACCAGTTGCCGAACTTGCAAAAATGGGGGTTCAGCTTGTGGTGGTGCCAAATGGTTCGCCATATGAACGAAATAAAGATGATCAGAGACTGAAACTCGTTAAACAGCGCGCCAAAGATTTTGGTGCCGCGTTAGCCTATGTAAATATGGTTGGCGGCCAAGATGATTTGGTCTTTGACGGCGATTCAATCTTGGTTGATCAGGCCGGAACGATCTTGGCCCGAACCCAACAGTTTGTCGATGAGTTAGTAGTAATTAATCTATTCGAGCCAAAGCCGCAAATTGCCGAGCCATTAACCGATGAGGCCGAAATTTATGGCGCACTCGTTCTTGGGCTTCGAGACTATATAAATAAGAATGGATTCAAATCGGTAGTGCTTGGCCTATCCGGCGGAATTGATTCAGCTTTAGTTGCTGCGATTGCCGTCGATGCGTTGGGCTCAGATCGCGTCCACGGTGTGGCGCTGCCAAGTAAATATTCATCAGAACATTCACTTGCCGATGCCAAAGAGTTAGCAAACCGGCTGGGCTTGAAATTTCGAATTATCGAAATTGAACCGATGGTAAAAGAGTTTATAAAAAACGTTGGCTTAACTGGGGTGGCCGAAGAGAATGTTCAAGCTCGAGTCCGGGGCACTACTTTGATGGGGATTTCAAACCAAGAGGGACATTTAGTTCTAGCAACTGGCAACAAATCAGAATTAGCAGTTGGCTATTCAACGCTTTATGGGGATGCCGTTGGCGCCTTTGCGCCAATCAAAGATGTTTACAAAACTGAAGTCTGGCAATTGGCGAAATGGCGAAATGATAGAGGGGCTGTAATTCCCGAGAACTCAATTTACAAAGAACCCAGCGCAGAATTACGGCCTGGCCAAAAAGATAGCGACTCGTTACCGGACTATTTATTACTGGATCAATTGCTCGTTAAATATGTCGATCAAGATGCTGGCGCGGCAGGTTTATTGGCCGCTGGTTTTGCCCCAGATTTAATTAATCGAGTCATTGGCTTAGTTGATCGGGCGGAATTTAAGCGGCGCCAATATCCGCCAGGTCCGAAAGTTTCGATGCGGGCTTTTGGCAAAGACCGAAGATTGCCGATTACTTCACGCTGGACCGAGCAGAATTGAAGCCTGATTAGTTAACACGCTGGAAACTTTACGCTGGCAATATTTGGGCCATGAGCGAAATCAGTAAGCAGCAAGAGTTTGTACTTCGCACAGTTGAAGAACGGAATGTGCGATTTATTCGCCTTTGGTTTACCGATGTTTTAGGGTTTTTAAAATCAGTTGCGATTGCACCAGCAGAATTAGAAGCTGCATTCGAAGAGGGTATTGGCTTTGATGGTTCAGCAATTGAAGGTTTTGCTCGAATCGCGGAATCAGATATGTTGGCAAAACCAGATCCGACCACATTTTCAATTTTGCCATGGCGAACCGAAGCACCAGGTGCTGCACGAATGTTTTGCGACATTGTGATGCCAGATGGGACACCCTCTCCGTCAGATCCGCGCCAAGTTTTACGTCGAACACTGAAACGTGCAGCCGATATGGGATTCACCGCTTACACCCATCCCGAAATCGAATTCTTCTTATTTAAAGAACCACCAGCCGAAGGCGTAAAACCAATTCCGGTTGACTCTGGCGGTTACTTTGATAACACACCAAATTTAATTGGCCATGACTTCCGCCGCCAAGCTATTACCTCCTTGGAAGCAATGGGAGTTTCGGTTGAATTTAGTCATCACGAAGGCGCCCCAGGTCAACAAGAGATTGATTTGCGATATGCCGATGCGCTATCCACGGCAGACAACATCATGACCTTTCGCCATGTAATCAAAGAGGTGGCTATGGAACAGGGCTTCTATGCCTCGTTCATGCCAAAACCATTTACTGATTTCCCAGGATCTGGAATGCACACTCACGTATCACTTTTCAAAGGTGAAGACAATGCATTTTATGATCCGAAGGCTGAATTTAATTTATCGAAAGTCGGTCGCAGTTTTATTGCCGGAATTTTGCGCCATGCCAATGAAATTACTGCGATTACTAATCAATGGGTCAATTCTTATAAGCGATTACATGGCGGCGGGGAAGCGCCAGCGCTTATTGATTGGGGCCCAAGCAATCGTGGTTCGCTGGTTCGAATTCCGATGTACAAACCAAATAAAGAGAATTCAACGAGAATCGAATTGCGCTCGCTGGATTCAGCGTGTAATCCATATTTGGCATATGCCGTAATGCTCTCGGCTGGTTTGAAAGGAATTGAAGCCAGCTACGAATTACATAACATCACGCATCCAGCGTCACTACCAGTTAGTTTGAATGATGCAATCACGATTATGGAGCAGAGCGAATTGGTGAAGCAGACCCTTGGCGATGATGTTTTCGAATATGTACTTCGAAATAAGCGTGCAGAATGGGCGGAATATCGTCGCCAAGTTTCGGCATTTGAACTAGACCGATATTTGCCAGTTCTTTAATCGACAAGTTACGCTAAGGCTCTGATGAAGATTCAATTGCAAGGCGCACTCCTACTTAGTCGCCGTGGCGGGGCCAACTAGACCGGTCTCCTCGCCGCGGAGAGTTCGCGCGCTTGCCGGTTAATCCCGTTTAAAACTTTCAGACAAAATCAGATTTAAAGTAGGAGCAAAATGAATTTTCCCAAGCAAGCCAAAAGTTCGATGCCTGCGCATCGATATACATCTTTTATTCCGGTAGAACTTCCTGATCGAACTTGGCCAAATAAAAAGATGGCGAAAGCGCCAAAGTGGGCTTCAGTTGATCTTCGCGATGGTAACCAAGCATTAATCGACCCAATGGATACCCCAAGAAAACTTGCCATGTTCAATTTATTGGTCAAAATGGGCTACAAGGAGATTGAAGTTGGATTCCCATCGGCGAGCCAGACCGATTTCGATTTTGTCCGCAAAATTATCGAAGAAGATTTAATACCGGACGATGTCGTAATTCAAGTGTTAACCCAAGCCCGCGAACCACTTATTCGCCGAACCTATGAAGCGATTAAAGGTTCAAAGCAGGCAATAGTTCATTTATACAACTCAACTTCCACACTACAACGACGAGTAGTTTTTGGATTAGACAAAGAAGGTATCAAAAAGATTGCAACCGACGGTGCCGAACTTTGTTTGGCGTTAACGGATACCGTAAAAGGCACCAAAGTTAATTTTGAATATTCACCAGAGTCTTATACGGGTACCGAATTGGAATTCGCGAAAGAAGTTTGTGATGCCGTAAACCATATTTGGAAGCCAACACCTGACTGGAAGACCATTATGAATCTTCCTGCGACAGTGGAAATGGCTACGCCAAATGTTTATGCCGATTCAATCGAATGGATGCACCGCAATTTAGATCGCCGCGATTCAATCGTAATCAGCTTGCATCCTCATAATGATCGAGGAACGGGTGTTGCGGCTGCGGAATTAGGTTTCTTGGCTGGAGCAGATCGGATTGAGGGAACTTTATTTGGCAATGGCGAGCGAACTGGCAATGTTTGTTTGGTGACACTCGGTTTGAATTTAATGGCGCATGGCATTGATCCCGAAATTGATTTCTCGGAAATTGATGAAATTCGTCGAACCGTTGAATATGCAAATCAACTTCGGGTCCCAGAACGCCATCCATATGGTGGCGATTTAGTTTTCACTGCATTTTCGGGTTCGCACCAAGATGCCATCAAAAAGGGCTTTGATCATTTAGAAAAAGATGCCAAAGCTGCCGGAAAAGAAGTTGAAGATTTCAAGTGGGAAGTTCCATACTTGCCAATCGATCCGAAAGATATCGGGCGATCTTATGAAGCGGTAATTCGGGTTAATAGCCAATCTGGTAAAGGTGGCGTTGCCTATTTAATGAAAACCGAACATCAGCTGGATTTGCCACGTCGCCATCAAATTGAATTCAGCAAAGTTGTTCAAGCTAAAACAGACCGTGAAGGTGGCGAAGTATTGCCGGCAGAACTTTGGGAAATTTTTGAAGATGAATATCTACCGACTCAATCTGCACCTTGGGGAAGATTTAGATTAAAAGGTGCTTCAACTAGTTCGGAAATGGATCAAGATGCCAAAATTAAAGTTTCAATTACTGATCGAGGCGAACTAAAAGAAATAAATGGCGTTGGGAATGGTCCAATTGCGGCATTTTGCAACGCACTAAATAATTACGGAGTGGATGTTCGAGTTTTAGATTATTTTGAACATGCACTTTCTGCTGGCGAAGGTGCAAAGGCTGCTGCATATTTGGAATGCGCCATTAACGGGGATGTTTTTTGGGGCGTGGGCATCGACCCAAACACGACAACAGCAACACTAAAAGCAATCATTTCGGCCATCAATCGCGCGATTCGATAACTGTTCGTAATAAGTTAATGCGGTGAGCCTTTACCGCGACGAAGCAATTGTGTTGCGAACTCAGAAATTGGGTGAAGCCGACCGAATCATCACGCTATTAACTAGAGATCATGGCCGGATTCGCGCAGTCGCTAAAGGGGTTCGGCGAACAATGTCTAAATTTGGTGCGCGACTGGAACCTGGCTCACATGTTGATATCCAATTACATCAAGGTAAAACCTTCGACACTGTTACACAAGTTGAAGCAATCATGAACTACGGCGAAGCGCTGACAGACGATTATCAGCGATGGACTGTAGCATCGGCAATTTTGGAAAGCGCTGAAAGATTTACAAATAACGAACATGAGCCATCGTTGCAGGAATTTAAATTAGTTATCGGTGCAATGAAAGTTTTAGCCGAAAATCGATATGACCCTAATTTAATATTGGATGCATATTTATTGCGATCGCTTGCAGTTGGTGGATATGCACCGTCACTAACAAATTGTTCAAAATGCGATAAGCCAGGGCCACATCGATACTTTTCTTTGGTCGGTGGCGGCAGCGTTTGTATCGAATGTCGGCCAAGCGCATCTGCAACTCCTGCCAATGAAACCTTGGAGTTAATGGCGGCGTTACTTAGCGGTGATTGGGTTAAAGCAAATAAAAGTGAAATTCGAAATCGCCGCGAAGCCAGCGGATTAATTGCTGCTTATCTACAATGGCATCTCGAACGCGGGCTAAGAAGCTTGCCATTAGTGGAGCGAGTATGAAAGTTCAAAAACCACCGGCACATCCATCGGGTGTTTCTGCTCCAAAATTTAATAAAGATCAACTTCCCAAACATGTTGCGGTTGTAATGGACGGCAATGGCCGTTGGGCTAAAAATCGTGGCTTACCAAGAACTGAAGGACACAAAGCGGGCGAAGCTGCGCTAATAGATTTGATTTACGGTGCAATTGAAATTGGCGTGAAAGAAGTCAGCGCTTTTGCATTTTCAACTGAGAATTGGAAGCGTTCACCTGAAGAAGTTAAATTTCTGATGAACTTCAGCCGTGAAGTTTTACGGTCAAGGCGGGATGAATTAAATGCCGTCGGCGTGAAAATTCGTTGGATTGGTCAAGAAAAGCGGTTAATGAAAAGTGTAATTGATGAATTACTTTCTGCAGAAAAATTAACAGCAAAGAATAAGGTTTTAACTTTAAATATGTGTGTTAATTACGGCGGCCGAGCAGAAATTTCTGCCGCAGCTGCAAAATTAGCATCAGATGTAAAACGCGGAAAGGTTTCACTAAAAAGTATTTCCGAGAAATCTTTTGCAAAATATTTTGAAGTTTCTGATGTTGATCTTTTTTTAAGGTCATCAGGCGAAATGCGAACTAGTAATTTCTTGCCGTGGCAATCGGTATATTCCGAACTTGTATTTATGGATGTACTTTGGCCAGATGTTGATCGACGAGTTCTTTGGCAGGCGATTGAAGAATATGTGCGTCGTGATCGAAGATATGGAAAAGCTTAAAACTATAAAACCGAAATTACGCCCCACATAATTATCACTCCGGCAACAGTTGAAAACAATGTAACTCGAGAAGGGTGGCGTGAATGTGCCTCTGGCAAAATATGCGAAGTGGCAATATATATAATTATGCCGCTAAAAATTGCCAAATAAATGGTTAATAAATTATCGCCAATCGCAATGTAAGTTCCAAAGGCGGCGCCAGAAATTCTCATAATAGCGTCAATTCCAAGTAACCATTT
>JBDKLQ010000015.1:0-2719 GCA_039795555.1 Actinomycetota bacterium | reverse complement strand
CATCTATTCAGATCTTTCACAAGGTCTTAAGAAATTAGGAATTCGAATCGTAACACTTATTTCTATACTCGCAATCGTGAAGTTCTTACGTAGCCGGAACTTTTTTCGCGGCCCTTACAGTTTTATTGGAATTTTGACAATCGCGAGCTTGATATTTTCTTACCTGATTCAACGAATCAATCATTCTTTTGGGTTAAAAGCCGAGAATTTTTCTACTTACCTTTATGACTCAGCAGTGCTGTTAATTGTGGTTTTAACCGTTTCGCTGGGTATGGCATTTCTATACGGCGGCCATGCGGAAATTGAATTTTTAGAGCGACGAATCAGCGAAGAACAATTAGAGACCATGTTACTTCGCCGCGAAGAAGCCCGAATCAGCCGCGAATTGGCAAAGTATCTACACGGAACCATTCAATCTCGTTTAATGGCATCTGCAATTGGCGTTGAGAGTGCGGGGCGCAGAGGAGACAAGAAAGCTTTACAACGTGAAGTAAAGCAAGCCTACAAAAACTTAAAAGTTCCTAGTGCTTCTTATTTCAGTAACCCAGAAACCACCATCAATGAAGAAATCAAAAAAGTAGTAGCCAAATGGAAAGATTTGATGGACATCAAAACATCCATCGCAAAAACAATTCCAGCCTTACCGGATATTTTGGTACAAGATATTGGTAACGCTGTTAACGAAGCACTTTCAAACGCGTTCCGTCATGGTTCAGCCCAGAAAGTTTCAATCAAGATTTCATACAATGCTAAATATTTAGAAATCGAAATTATTGATGACGGTGTCGGCCCCACAAAAGGAAAAGGCGGCTTAGGCGCTGAATGGTTTGATGCTCTTGCCGGAAAAAACTGGAGCTTAAATCCAAACCCTAAAGGCGGTTCAATTTTGTACTTGTTGGTGCCAGTTAATTCTTAGGCAGCACAGGCGTGAGTTGCGTTGCTATATTCCTGTTGCACAACAAAACGATAATTAGTTCCACTCCAGTTCATTGTTAAAGGAGTAGCCCAATTCCAGGCACATTTGTCGCCGTTTTCATAACCTGCTGCGTCATACCAAGCATTTCCACTTATTAATGAATCGGTCATCGCTTCATAAAGCTCATGAGTAGTGACATTAAATAGCGAATCCAATCCTTCACCCAATTGCGATGGTGTATAGCCCGGCAAATAGTGTGCACCGCACGATGTAGTGGCAGTTAACAAACTCGGCATGTATCCGAAGGCAAAACTTGCCGTGGTGGTTCTAGAAATTCTTACTTTGGCTGCGCTATGCCATGCGCAATAACCAGCGCGACTTGGGTAACGATCAGTGAATACTAAATAAAGTCCATTTGGATCAAAAGTTTGCCCAGCCGCTTTAACGACCTTAACTACTTCATTTGCAATAGTTGAAGTTGATGGTGCAGATGATGGCGCTGCGCTGGTATCCGTGAAATTTCTACCAAATGAGATCGACGTGTTCTTTCCGCCAGTCCAATATTGCTGCAATGTATTGGTAAGAGTTGTATTGCAAGATGCACTAGCGCAGACCAAACCCTTTAAAAAGTTATCAGTATTGTTTTTATAGATATTACTTAGAACGGTGGCTGAACCCCAATAAATCGAATAAATCGTTACCGTTGGCAACATCGATCCGCCATGATTGGTCAAGTCGCCACTGCCACAGGAAGTTGAGATACAGGTGGCAGTTGCTGTATTGCGTGCGCTGAAAACTTCAGCAGGAACGACAGTTAAACCAGAGTATTTTGGGGATTGATTTTCTAAATCTTTTTGATCTTGACTATTTGAAACGTTTTTATTCGGTTTCGCCCAAAAATCTGTTGGATTTTTCTCTTCGCTCCAGACATTGGCGTTATTCGCGCCCTTTTGATCGCTGTCCGACTTCGATTCCGCGAATGAGTTAACGGTTGTCGTCGTCAAAATTAATAACGCCACTGTGAAAATTGCTGATTTACGAAGATTCATTGGCAAAAGTGTACTTTCTGATCTTTGAATTTACTTGGAGCGGGTGACCGGGATTGAACCGGCACAGCTAGCTTGGAAGGCTAGAACTCTACCATTGAGCTACACCCGCATAATTTGGTGCGAGGCAAAGTATAACCACGCATTACCTGGGTAATTTCAATACTTTTCTTCGCATAGAATTGCGCGCTGATAAATGTAATAAACGGGGCGTAGCGTAGTGGCTAGCGCGCTTGGTTTGGGACCAAGAGATCGGGAGTTCGAATCTCCCCGCCCCGACACTTATATATTAAGTACAAATTAAAACTTCGGGAGTTAAATTGAAGAGTTCAGTCGAAACACTTTCACCAACTCGAGTTCGTTTCGATATCGAAGTCGCTTACGATGAGATGGCGCCGCATGTCGAAAGCGCTTACACAAAAATTTCAAAGCAAGTGAACATCCCAGGATTTCGCAAGGGCAAAGTTCCAGCTGCAATGATCGATCAACGCGTTGGCCGTGGCACGGTTTTGGACGAAGCAATCAATAGCGCGCTGCCAGAGTTCTATGGCCAAGCCGCGCGCGAACACAAAGTATTGGTAATCGGTCGCCCAACAGTGGATATTAAAGAATTCAAAGATAACGAGAAACTCAGCTTCACCGTTGAGGTAAACATCCGCCCAGAAATAAATCTGCCGGACTTTTCTAAATTAGAAATTAAAGTCGACAACGCTGTTGTCACCGAAGATCAAATCATCGAACAGCTTGACGAACTTCG
>JBDKLQ010000014.1:0-4880 GCA_039795555.1 Actinomycetota bacterium | reverse complement strand
GCAAGATGAAACCTGCGATAGCAATAATTATTGATCCCAACACATAGCAAGAGTAATGAGAAGATACCGCTGTGACCTTAACCATCGCTGGAGTTCCAATTGGGAACCCGCAAGACGCATCAATGCGTTTAATTCATGCGATTAAATCTGCTCAGATTGTGGCTGCGGAGGATTCTCGAAAGTTTCAAAGACTCTGTCAGGACTTAAATATCGAATCAAAAGCAAAAGTAATCTCTTATTTTGATGGAAACGAATCTGAGCGACTTGCAAAATTGATTTCAGAATTAAAATCCGGTGTTAATTTACTTCTGGTAACAGATGCTGGGATGCCGACAATTAGCGATCCTGGGTATTTATTGGTGGAAAGTGCGGTATCAAATGGAATCAATGTCGAAGTGATTCCGGGACCAAGTGCTGTTACAACTGCATTGGCAATCTCTGGCTTGCCAAGTGAGCGATTTACTTTTGAAGGATTTCTTCCACGAACCCAGAATGCGAAAGAACATGAGCTAGGCGAGCTTCGATTTGAAGATCGAACGATGATTTTTTTTGAAGCGCCGCATCGTATTATTGAAACATTAGAGTTGTTAGCAAAAATCTTCGGCGGTGACAGATCTGCTTGCATTTGCCGAGAATTAACTAAAACACATGAAGAAATTATTCGTGGTGATTTAAAATCATTAAATTTATGGTCAAAATCAAAAGAAATGCTTGGTGAATTTACAATTGTAGTTGCGGGTGCCGCGAAAGATGCGCGTGAAAAATCAAACACAGAATTGGTAGAAATGGTGCGTAAATTTGAATCCGCTGGAATGGAACGAAAAGAGGCAATTTCAGAAGTTGCGAAAGTTACGGGAATGCCAAAGCGGAATGTTTTTTCAGCAATGGTCGACGCAAAATCTCCATTAGACTAGCCAGATGACCAGCGGTGAAAAGGCGTTTTATCTAACAACGCCGATTTATTATGTGAATGATGCGCCGCATATTGGTCACGCTTATACAACTGTAGCCGGTGATGTTTTGACTAGATGGCGTCGACAACGGGGTGAAGCTGTTTGGTTTTTAACTGGTACTGACGAGCATGGTCAAAAGGTAATGCGAACTGCCGAAGCAAATAATTCAAAACCACAAGATTGGGTAGACCGATTAGTAAAAGATTCTTGGATTCCACTTTGGAAAGATTTGAATATTGCAAACGATGATTTCATTCGCACAACATCTAAGCGCCACACTGATCGGGTGCAGAAATTCCTTCAAAAATTAAAAGACTCGGGCCATATTTATGCGGGTAAATATCAGGGTCCATATTGTGTTGGGTGCGAAGAATTTAAATTGCCAGGCGACTTAATTGATTCGAACGGTCAAAAACTTTGTCCGATACATAGCAAACCAATTGAAATGGTGGATGAAGATAACTGGTTCTTTAAATTGTCAGAATTCCGTCAGACTCTTCTTGATCACTACAAGAAGAATCCAGAGGCATGCGAACCCGAGAGTGCGAGAAATGAAATTATCTCTTTCTTAGAAGGAAATGTTGAAGATTTATCAATTTCACGATCTACTTTCGATTGGGGTATCCCGGTACCTTGGGATTCAAAACAAGTTGTTTATGTTTGGTTTGACGCTTTGCTTAACTATGCGACGGCAGTTGGAATTGGTGACGAGCCTGGCAGCGAAGGCGAAGAAAAATTTGCTAAGACTTGGCCAGCTGATGTCCATCTTGTCGGAAAGGATATTTTGCGATTTCACGCGGTGATTTGGCCAGCTATGTTGTTAGCAGCTGGTGAAGCAATCCCGAAAAAAGTTTTTGCTCACGGGTGGCTACTTGTCGGTGGAGAAAAAATGAGTAAAAGTAAATTAACTGGCATAAAACCCTCGGACATCACAGATTATTTCGGAGTCGACGCATTTCGTTATTACTTTTTACGCGCAATCCCGTTTGGTAGCGACGGCTCTTTTTCTTGGGAAGATATGAGCGCTAGGTATACCAGCGAGCTTGCCAATGATTTTGGAAATCTAGCCTCACGTTTAACGGCCATGATTGAAAAATACTGCAACGGTGAAATTCCGGATAAAACGGATGGCGATTACCTGGCAGCTGCATTAACTGAGACGGTCAAATCAGCAGATCGGTCAATGTGTAAATTGGATTTCCAAAACGGAATAGTTTCAATTTTAGATTTCTGCAAAAAAGTAAATGGATATGTAACTGAAAAAGAACCATGGGTTCTGGCAAAAGATTCAAAAAATCAAAAATTACTTGAAGAGGTTTTATTTAACACTGCTGAGTCTCTCCGGGCGTTAGCGGTCTTATTTCATCCGGTTATGCCGGAAACAAGTGAGAAATTGTGGCAAAGTCTGGGTGCCGATAAATCTATCGGCGAGATCTCAACTCAAAAAATTACAGAAGCGGGAATTTGGGGGCAATTACCAAAAGGTACAAAAGTTTCCAAAGGCTCTCCGCTTTTTCCTCGATTAGAAACGGTTGAATAATGGCTGATCGCCATAATCGCGATCTTGATCGACAACTTCCGCCAGCGCCCCAACCATTAAAAGTTCCCGCTATTGATGCTCATGCTCATTTAGAAATTGTCACGAATGCTTCCCCAAATTCTCCAGAAATTGCCGAAGTTATCTCTGCTGCAAGAGCTGCAGGCATCAAACACTTGGTTCAAGTTGGATACTCGGCAGAACAATCAAAATGGTGTGTTGAGTTAGCGGAACTTTATCCAAATGTTTTAGCAGCAGTAGCACTCCATCCCAATGAAGCGCCAATGGTCGACTTAGATGTAGATTTTAAAATCATTGAAGAACTTGCTTTGAATCCGAGAGTTCGGGCAATTGGTGAAACTGGTTTAGATTTCTTTAGAACCGCCCCAGAGTTGCGTGATAAACAGATTAAATCTTTTAAATTACATATTGAATTGGCAAAGCGAGTGCAAAAAGCGCTTGTGATACATGATCGAGATGCTCATGAAGCAGTTTTAAAAATTTTAGAAGAAGAAGGCGCGCCAGAAAGAACCGTTTTTCATTGCTACTCCGGTGACGCTGAAATGGCTAAATATTGCGTAAGTAAAGGCTTCTACCTTTCTTTTGCTGGAACGGTAACTTTTAAGAATGCTCCGCAGTTAAGAGATGCGTTGAAGCTAGTGCCCGACGAATTGCTATTAGTGGAGACGGATTCACCATTTTTAGCACCTGTTCCACATCGCGGAATGTTAAATACCCCAGCACAAATTGCAAACATTGTCCGTTTTATTGCTAACGAGCGTGGCCAAACGCCTGATCATGTTGCAGAAGTTACTTCAAAAAATGCAATTAAAGTTTTTGGAGAATTTAAGTGACGCTTTTAGGTGCCGTTGAGATTCGTGAAATTGCTGCAAAATTAAACTTGAGACCATCTAAAGGACTGGGTCAAAATTTTGTAATTGAGCCAAATGCCTGTCAGAAAATTGTTAATGAAATTGGTCTAAATGGAAGTGAAACAGTTTTAGAAATTGGGCCAGGATTAGGGTCATTAACGTTAGCAATTTTGGAAACTGGTGCCGAAGTGATTGCAGTGGAGATTGATTCCAGATTAGCGGCAGAATTGCCAATCACAGCAAAGCGCCACAATTTGAATGCAAAGCTAACGGTGATGAATCAAGATGCGCAAACCGTAGAACTTTTGCCAAAAGATCCGAAGTATTTGATTGCCAATTTGCCTTACAACGTCTCAGTTCCAGTTCTGTTAAATGTCTTAGAAAAATTTCCAACAATTAAAAAGGGAATCGTGATGGTGCAGTCCGAAGTTGCAGATCGGCTATGCGCCAAACCAAATTCGAAAGATTATGGAGTCCCTTCAATCAAAGTTTCTTGGTGGGCAGATACCGAGAGCGCCGGAATGGTTTCCCGAAAGATTTTTTGGCCAATACCTAACGTTGACTCAAAACTAGTCAAATTTGAGCGCCATGCTGAACCCAACTTCGATCGCCAGAAAGTCTTTAGATTAATTGATGCCGCCTTCAATAAACGTCGAAAAATGTTGCGTGTTGCACTTGCTGAAATTTTAGGAAAATCCGCAGCGAAGATTATTGAATCAGCTGGCGTTGATTCAACTTTAAGAGGCGAGGCATTATCACTTTCTCAGTTCTGCCAAATCGCTTCAAAATCCCACTAAGGTAGTTCATGTGCGTCATCATTCAGTCGAAGTTCAGGTTCCAGCAAAAATAAATTTGCAACTCGCAGTTGGGCCCCTTGAATCAGATGGCTACCATCAATTAGTAACCGTTTTTCAAGCCATATCCCTTTATGACTCTGTGAAAATTTCACGAGACGCAGATGAATTCTCGATATCAATTACAGGTGATTATGCCAATGCAGTACCGGCTGATGAACATAACTTGATTTATAAAGCAATTGATTTGATGGCAGAAAAACATAACAGTCAGAAAAATGTTCGAGTCGAAGTTAAAAAGAATATTCCGGTTGCAGGCGGCATGGCTGGCGGTAGCGCGGATGCTGCGGCAACTATTTTGGCGGTTGACCAATTGTTTGAATTAAATTTAAGTCGCGAAGAGATGGCGGAATGTGCGGCGCAACTCGGTGCCGATGTACCGTTCATGTTAAATGGTGGAACAGCAGTAGGGCGTGGTCGGGGAGATGAAATCACACCAGCGCTTTCACGCGGCACCTATCACTGGGTAATTGCAGTTTCATCAACTGGTCTATCAACGCCGGCGGTATATGGAGAATGTGATCGCCTTCGCACCGGTTTACCGATTAAACAACCACAATTAAATGACGAATTACTGCAAGCCCTTTTATCTGCTGATAGCGACCGTGTTGGTAAGGCCCTAAGTAATGATCTGCAAGCAGCTGCTTGTTCGTTGCGACCAGCA
>JBDKLQ010000013.1:0-8554 GCA_039795555.1 Actinomycetota bacterium | reverse complement strand
AGGTGTTTACTGGTATCGAAGGCTCATTCGTTCCACTAAATGAAACCATCGATGCATTCGAAGCGCTTGCTGATGGCAAGTACGACCACGTTCCAGAGCAGGCATTCTTTATGTGCGGCGGACTTGATGACGTCGAACGTAAAGCTGCGGAATTAGCAAAGTCTTAACAGGAGCAGGTTCATGGCATTAACTGTCGAATTAGTATCGCCAGAGAAGCGAGTATGGTCAGGCGAAGCGCAGATGGTATCTGCACGCACGCTTGAAGGTGACTTAGGAATTCTTTCCGATCACGCACCGCTTCTTGGCGTACTAGTCGATGGTGTTGTTTCAATTAAAGAGACAAATGGCGAGGTTAAAGAATTTAAAGTCACCGGTGGTTTCTTAAGTGTTTCGAACAACCGGGTTTCTATCCTCGCGGAATCAACAAATTAAGCGCATCTAAACTAAATTAGAAGAAATTAAATTCGAGTCACATTTGCGCCGAGTGCGCAAAGCTGTTCGGCAAAATTTGGAAAACCGCGATCAATATGGAAGGCATCTTCTACGATTGTTTCGCCTTCGCTAACTAGTGCAGCCAAAACTAAACCGACACCGGCTCGGATATCTGTGGCAATAACTGGTGCGCCAGAAAGCTGTTTAACGCCCGTAACTGCCGCGTGATGACCATCTACTTGAATCTTTGCACCCAAGCGGGCTAATTCATTTACAAACATAAATCGACCCTCGAAAACATTTTCAGTAACAAGGGCATTGCCTTCGGCAATTGAATTAAGGGCAATCACCATTGGCTGTAAATCTGTTGGAAAACCTGGGTAGGGAAGCGTTGAAACATCAATAGCTTTAGGGCGATGTTCCATTCGGACCCGCAATCCCTCATCGCTATTGGTAACTATTGCACCCGCAATTGTCAGTTTTTCTAGTGGCAAATCTAAGTCAGCTGGATTTGCATTCCTAATCAAGATGTCGCCTTGGGTAATTGCTGCAGCGAAAGCCCAAGTTCCGGTAATTATTCGGTCCGGAATTGTTGCGTGAGTTGTTGGTTGCAATTTTGTTACGCCATCAATTCGAATTTGGTGCGTACCGAGTCCTTCAATTTTTGCACCCATTTGAACTAAAAATTGCCCGAGATCAACTAGATCTGGTTCGCGTGCCGCATTTTCAATTATCGTTCGGCCTTTGGCCAAAACTGCAGCAGTCATAATATTTTCAGTTGCACCAACTGATGGAAAATCCAGTTCGATTTCGGCGCCAACAAGTCCATTCGACGCTTTTGCGATTACATACCCATGTTCGATTTGCGCATCTGCTCCGAGTGCTTCCAAACCCGAAATATGAAAATTTAAAGGACGGGGACCAATTGCGTCGCCACCCGGAAGTGCTACCTCTGCAGCTTTTGCCCTGGCAACTAACGGCCCCAATACGTTAATCGAAGCTCGCATTTTGCGAACCAAATCGTAATCTGCGCGAACGTTTAATTTTTCTGGAACATCAATGGTGACGACGTTGTCATTTCGTTCAACGGTGCAGCCAAGTCTTGATAAAAGATCAGACATGATGTCTACATCTAAAATATCCGGAACATTTGTAATGGTGGTTTTGCCAACTGCCAGCAACGAAGCAGCCATCAACTTTAAGACCGAATTTTTTGCACCCGGCACACTTACTTCGCCTATCAAACGGGTGCCGCCGATGATCCGAAACTTCTCGCTCATGAGACCACCTCGATTCGTTTCCTATTCGTTTTAGCCTGGCTAAGCGTATAGGCTCGCACCATGGTTCATTTGACAAAGATATATACAAAAACTGGCGACGATGGCACAACTTCACTAGGTGACATGAGTCGAACATCTAAAAATGATCCGCGCCTTGAGGCCTATGCCGATGTTGACGAAGCAAACTCTTCAATTGGAGTTGCGCTAGCACTGGCCGAAATTAATGTTGAAGTAAGAAAACTTTTAATTAGAATTCAAAACGATCTTTTTGATGTCGGTGCTGACTTGTCGACACCAGTTATTGATGAGCCTAAAGTAGAGCCATTAAGAATCACCGAACCTCAAATTTCTTATTTAGAATCAAAAATTGATGAATATAACTCAGAATTAGAGCCATTGCATTCATTTATCTTGCCACATGGCACGCCTGCGGCTTCACTATTACATTTATCAAGAACGATAGTCCGTCGCGCAGAAAGACGCACTTGGGCGGCAATTCATGCTTTTGGCGGCGGTGTAAATCCATTGACGGCAAAATATTTAAATCGGTTATCAGATCTCTTATTTGTGTTGGCACGTTTTGAAAACAAATCCGAGGGTGACGAACTTTGGGTACCAGGGGCTAACCGCTAAGTTTTAGCGATTTCGTAACTTTCACTCGGGATTTTTTCGGTGGGATTATCGGTGTGACAGATTGCGTCAATATTTACAATTTGGTTTTGTGATTTTCTTAATTCGCCACTAACAATCAAAATAGTTCTAATTTCTTTACCAATTGTCAGGCCGTAAAGTGATCGAACTCGACCAAAAGTTGTAACAGATCTATCAGTAGCTGATTTTGGACCGACAACATCGCCAGTAATTTCCCACCAGACACAACCTGTTTCGGAGGCAACCATTACTGCCCCACAGGTAAATTTGTCACATACTTTCGAATTTAACCGATCTCGCAATTTACTATCTGTTGATGCCGCATCTAAAACTTGGCGGGCATTTGGAATCTTGGCATAAACATCACGTTTACTTTCAAAACCAACTGGTGGCCACGGGGCATCTTTGCGTGGCTTTAATTTAACCTTTTTCCTAGGTTTCGGTTTATAAACCGGTTTCTTTTTAAAGATTTTTTTAGATGCCGAAGCTTTGGCCGAAGGCTTAGCACTTGGCGAATTTGTCGCTGATATTGCTGGCTGAGCAAATAAAGATAGAAAAACGGCAAGCGCTACGACTTTTCTTGCCTTCTGCATGTAAATACCATGCCACACCTAGGGGAGAAATGCGAAACTTACGCCTGTGAGCCCGCGGAGAAATCACCCTAAACGTAAAGTTAAATCAAAGAGTGATGAACGAGAAATAAATTCTTCAAATCAAGTATTTGAAGAACATGAAGATGGGCTTTATGTGGTTCGTCAATTAACTGGATTTAGTTCTACAAAAGCCTATCGATGCCCAGGTTGTGATCAAATCATTCCAATGGCAACACCGCATATTGTTGCTTGGCGTGAAGAGGAAGAAGATAATCGGCGCCACTGGCATAAAGCCTGTTGGAATAATCGCAGTAACCGAAAACCAAAAATTGAGCGTACTAGAAATGCGCCCCGATATTAGCCTCGACCGTTAAGTAATTTACTTACTCTGATAACTAAATTATCTGCAAATTTATTACGCTTAAAGCTAGTAAAGTGAATTGGCAATTTAAAACGAGTGGAAACAACCGTTTGAGCATATGTGAATTCGAGTAGACCTTCTGGCCCGTGAATTCGCCCGTATCCGCTATCTTTTACACCGCCAAAAGGCATAGTTGGAACAGCGGCATAGGAGAAGGCGGCATTAATTGCCACCATTCCGCAATTTAGGCGCTTTGCAATAAATTCACCAGAAGATTTAGACCAGATACTCGCGCCAAGTCCATAGTTAGTGGCATTTGAAAGCTCAATTGCAGTCTCCATATCTGGAACACGATTTATTGCAATTGTTGGCCCAAATGTTTCTTCAGTCATCGCTGATGAATATTCAGGAACATCAGCCAAAATGACTGGAGAGATAAAACGATCTCCGACTGATTCCACGCCACCTAAGATCGCTTTAGCGCCACTTGTAATTGCATCAGTAACGTGACGGCGCACAACTTCGATTTGTTTCGGCATCGTCATTGCCCCGTAACTTTTACCTGGAGTGAGCGCCTTTGCATTTTCAGCAACTTTTTTAATGAATTCATCTGCTACTGATTCATGAACATAAACTCGTTCTGCACCAATACAAGATTGGCCAGCATTGCTCATTGCCGACCAAGTTGTGTATTCAGCTGCTAAATCTAAATCTGCATCGCGATCCACAATTACTGGATCTTTGCCGCCACATTCCAGCACAACCGGTGTCATGGATTTGGCACAACTCTCGGCCACTTTTTTAGCGGTAACTGTGGAACCAGTGAAGGCAATCTTGCCAACTTCACTTTCGGTTAAATAACTACCAGTTCGACCATCACCAGTTATCAGAATCAGAATATCTTTACTTGGAGCCACTTCTGCGAAGGTATCAACAATCCATTTTCCAACGCTTGGCGTAAATTCACTTGGTTTAAATAAAACGGTATTGCCTGCAGCTAGCGCGTAAGTGATTGAACCCATCGGAGTAAAAATTGGGTAATTCCATGGACCAATCACACCAACAACGCCAAATGGTTTATGGACAACTTCGGCCTTCATGTTGAACATGAGTGCGCCTGGATTTCGTTTTTCGGTCCCTAAATATTTCTCAGCATTACGGGCAGCCCACGCTAAATGAGCCATAGCCAAGCTTGCCTCTAATTTTGCATCACTTAATGGCTTGCCGGATTCGCTCTGGATTAATTCTGAAATTTCTGAAACTCGATTCACAATTATCTTGTTCCATGCCAGTAAAACTTTTTTACGACCATCAAAGCCAAGTGCTTGCCAGGAATCTTTTGCTAAGTTTGCACGCATCAGCGCTGAATCAATTTCAGATTTCTCCATAATTGGAAATTCGCCGATCAATTCGCCATTTGATGGATTTAGTGATGTGAACGTAGCCATGAAGAAAGGTTATCCGCTAGTAGATAGAATTTACATATGGCGCAAACGATAAAACCCAGTACAGTTTTGCCAGCCACCAGAACGCCATTTCAAGTTAGCACTGAGGATGGCATCACACTTATTGGTGAAGTGGCTCGCCCGCTCCGCCCTTCCCGTGGTGCACTTTTAATGTTGCACCCAAATCCAGCTGGCGGGGGGATGATGGATAGCCATGTTTATCGAAAAGCTGCCAACCGATTGCCTGAATTAGCAGACCTTACAATTGTTAGATTCAATACTCGTGGCACTACAAGTGAAGCCGGAACGAGCACCGGAAGTTACGACGAAGGTAGATCTGAAAAGTTCGATGTTGAAGCAATGGAACGTTATGTATTTGATGATTTGAAATTAGAAAATGTATGGATTGTAGGTTGGTCGTTTGGTACAAATTTAGCCTTAAAACATGCAAAAGATTCGCGACATAAAGGCCTGATTTTATTGAGTCCAACCATGATGTGGACCGATCCGACCGAACTTCTATATTGGGCAAAAGATGGGCGACCGATTACGGCGCTTGTTCCGGAACATGATGATTATTTAAAGCCAGATGAAGCGCGAGAAGTATTTAAAGTTATTCCGCAAATGAAAATAATTCCGGTTTCTGGCGCGAAACATTTGTGGGTTGGTGAACCCATGGTTCATTTAGTTCTAAATGATATTGTGAAAATTGTGGTACCTGAAAAGGCACCAATTCCAACTGAGTTTTAGATTTACTTAATTAGCTTCAGATCTCGGGATTACAACTTCTTGCAAAATCAAAATTATTGCAGCAGCTACTGGTACCGCCAAGACTGCACCGATAAATCCCAACAGAGATGTGCCAATCATTGCGGCAATGATTGTTACAACGCCTGGAATTTTTAATTGCGTGCCCATAATTTTTGGCGCAATAATATAATTTTCAATCTGCTGGTAAAGAATGTAAAACGCCAACATAATCAAACCTTGTGGCAAGCTTTGCGTTAAACCCACAATCGTGGTGACCGCGGCACCGATGTAATGGCCCACCATCGGAATTAAAGCCACAATAAAAACAATTAATCCAAGCGCTACTGGAGATGGCAACCCAATTACTGCGGCAGCAATTGCTATGACAATTGATGCCAAAAGTGAAACTGTTAACTGGCTTCCAACGAATGCACCAATTTGATTAACGATTCCATTTGTAAGCGCAGCGATTCTTGGCCTACGCGTTGCTGGGACCATTTTCAATCCAAAATCAATAACATTTGGCAAAGAAACCAAGAAATAAAGCGTCAAAATTAAAACTGTCAGTCCGGCAAATACTCCTGAAAGGATTGTTTTACCGACGCCAAGTACGCCGCCAAAAGTAGTGACTAAGATTTTTCCATCAGCTGTAATTTTAGAAATTTCTCGCTGGATCGTATCTACAATTCCATAATGATCATTTAGATTTGAAATTGTTTTTGAATTTGTTAATTGATTAATAAGTTGCGGCGCGTTATCAATCAATTGTGTTGTTTGTCGAACTATGGGCGGTGCAATGATTACCGTAAACAGAATGAAAAAAATGACTACACTTGCAAAAATTGTTGCCACGGAACCACCACGTGACATTCCTCTGCGTCGGAAGAATTCGACACCGGGATTTAATCCAGATGCTAAAAATAAGGATATTAAAATAAAAACCATTATTTGGCTAGTTTGGGCTAAAGCCCGCAGAAGAACGAATGCTATTAATGCTCCCGAAGTTGCTAGAAATCCAAAATAAAATGGCCGAGATTGATCTATTGGTGCCCCAGGTGCACCGTAATCGATTGGTGATTTGCGCTTTGACAATTTCGACGCACTTTTACGGATGTTTTTCACAATAGCCATGAAGTAAGTTTACGGATTAGTTTTCCAAAAACGGATTTAATCGTAGAGAATGAGCTCCATGTCAGCCCAAAGCGCCCGTTTTGGCTATTTTCAAGCAGGTTTGGCAGAATTAATAAAATGAGTTTGCCACCAAATTTGCCAAATAATTTTGGTCGCGCTGTTGACTTGAGCGCCCTAAGAAAACCCACCACCGAAAATATTTCAATCACCGGAGTCGATGTCACTGCCGAGATATTGACTTCTCAGTTGTTGCCTTTATCTAAAACTAAACCGGTGATTATTTTGTGTTGGAGTCAACGCAGCCCTGAATCAGTTCAAACCATTCAAAAGTTGAGCCAGATGCATTCAGAAGATGGCGAAAAATGGCAATTTGCTCACGTGGATGTTGATAAACAGCCGCAAGTGGCACAGGCGCTGCAAACGAGGACAGTTCCTTACGCAGTTGCAATTGTGAACGAACAAATAATGCCGCTATTTGAAAATGCATATCCAGAGCAACAACTTAGAATGGTGATTGATAAAGTTATAAGTATCTCTGCCGAACAAGGAATTGGTTCTGCGCCAGAAGAGAAAATCGAACCAGAGGAAGAAGCTGCGCTAGCCGCCTTGCAACAAGGAGATTTCAGTTTGGCGATTGAGAGTTATAAAGCTCTGCTAATTCGCAAACCAAACGACAAAGTTGCCAAGTTAGGTTTGGCCCAAGTTGAGCTACTAGCTCGGACCCAAGGAAGTGATCTAAGAACGATTGCTGGGCAAGCTGCGGGTGCACCAAGTGATGTCGCGCTTCAAATCAAGTGCGCAGATTTAGAAGTCGTATCTGGTCAATTAGAACCGGCATTTTCGCGTTTAATCAATTGCGTGAAAATCACAGTTGGTGACGAGCGCGAATTGGCGCGGAAACATTTACTTTCACTTTTTGAATTGATTGATCCAACGGATCCGGTTTTAATTAAAGCTCGAGCTGCTTTGGCTAGTGCGCTATTTTAAAAAACTATCAGCCAGATCCTTCAGTATTACCAGCATCAGCAGCTGTGACATCGAAAATTCGGTACTTATTAATCGCCTCGTTTACTAATTTCGATTTTATGTCGCCAGATTTTGCAAGCTGACTTAATGTTGCAACCACAATTGATTCGGCATCAACTTTGAAGTGGCGACGAAGGGCACCGCGCGTGTCCGATAACCCAAAACCATCAGTGCCGAGTGAAACAAACTTGTTTGGAACCCACGGTTGAATTTGATCCTGAACTGCACGCATAAAGTCGCTAACGGCAATTACCGGACCTTCAGTGTTAGCCAATTTCTTTGTGATAAATGCTTGGCGTTTATCGTCTGGATTTAAGAAGTTATGGTGATCAACTTCCAAACCGTCGCGACGAAGTTCGCCCCAAGAAGTGACCGACCAAACATCTGCTGAAATATTCCAATCAGTTTTTAATAATTGCTGTGCCTTTAGCGCCCAATTAACGGCAACTCCTGAAGCCAAAATTTGCGCTTTACGCTTTCCGCGTTTACCTTCAGAAACTTTGTAAATTCCGCGAAGCAATCCAGCCACATCTAAATTTGCTGGAGCTTCTGGTTGCTGATATGGCTCGTTGTATACCGTTAAATAATAGAAAATATTTTCACTATTTTCTCCGTACATACGGCGGAGACCATCTTTAACAATATGTGCAATTTCATATGAATACGCTGGATCGTATGCAATTACTGCCGGATTGGTGGCGGCAAGTAGCTGCGAATGACCATCTTCGTGTTGGAGACCTTCACCGTTTAAAGTAGTTCGACCGGCAGTTGCGCCGAGAACAAATCCGCGCACCATTTGATCTGCTGCGGCCCAGAACGCATCACCGGTTCGTTGGAATCCAAACATTGAGTAAAAAATATAAATTGGAATCATCGGTTCGTCAT
>JBDKLQ010000012.1:0-4233 GCA_039795555.1 Actinomycetota bacterium | reverse complement strand
TTAACTTACGTTATTTAACGCCACCATTTACTTTAATTGTGTCGCTAATTTCTATAGCGGGTTCTATCTTTAATTCTATTTTAATCATTCCATTCTTTATTTATCTAGGTTTCATTTTTATTGCATCAATGCTTCTAGGTCGCGGCTTAGAAAAACTTATTATTCCATCTGTTTTGTTAACTATGCAGATGAGCTGGGCTTTTGGATTTCTTACTTCGCCAAAATCTATTACCAAATGAAAAAATTAGTTTTTTTATTACTTGTATTTATGCTACCTGCCGCAAATGCCGCGCCCAACGCATTTAATTTCAGCGGAAAGGGTTTTGGTCATGGGGTAGGACTAAGTCAAATTGGTGCTCGAGCAATGGCGCTGCAAGGCGCAACAGCAATAGAAATTTTGACCCATTATTTTCCGGGCACTGAAATTTTGGCAGTGCCAGATAACCAAATTCTGCGGGTAAATATTGGCCATAAACAAAAAACAATTAGATTAACTATTGCTTCAAAAACAGGTTCAATTCAAATTTTTAACAAAAGCTCAGTGGAGTTCAATGAAACACCTTCAACCCCATTAACTTTAAGCGATAAAAAAGGGGCAATTACCTTCACTGCTGTTGGGAACCGGGTTTCGGTTTCAGTTATTAATTCCGGAATCGCATCGACTTTGCCCGTCGCAAAAGAGATGACCATTAAATGGAATCCAGGGACGGTGGTGAAAGTTTCGCCAGGCGGAGTCACTTATCAGTTTGGGCAAATGCAAATAAAATCTGTTAAATCACTCTTAGAGTTAACTACTTCAGTTTCGCTTCATAACGAATATCTTTATGGTGTAAGCGAGATGCCTTCATCTTGGAGCCCAGCAGCACTTGAAGCACAAATTATTACCGCAAGGACCTACGCGAGCAGGAAAGCAAATAACATCCGCGTTGAGTGCGATTGTGATCTGTTTGGGTCCACTAAAGATTTGAATTTTGTCGGGAACCAGAAAATATCCGAGCCAAAATGGGGCGCCCAATGGAAAGCTGCAGTTGATGCTACAGCCATTGATGGTGAAAATGGTTATGTAATTTCATATATGGGGATGCCAATTTCGGCGTTCTTCTTCTCGTCATCAGCTGGAATAACCGATTCTTCAAAAAACGCTTTCGGTAGCGCGTCACCATATTTAGTTTCAGTACCTGATCCTGGCAGCCAGGATCCGAAATTGAATCCGCGGTTCTACAAATGGGAGCGCAGCGTTAGCCAAGAAACAATAGCTAAAGCATTTGGCTTATCAGACGTGGCCGCAATTCAAATAATTTCTCGAAATGCAACAGATAGCGTGGCAAAAGTACAAGGAATCAGCAACGATGGTAAAAAAGTAATTTTGAAGGGTGAAACATTTAGATCTAGGACTGGATTACCTTCAACTTGGTTTTACCTAATTTGAATGAAGTACTGAATTTAATCCGCCCCAAGTTCCAGCTTTAGGTACCGCTTCTAAGCCCCCAGAAATTGAATTTCTTCTAAATAGCAAATTGTTTGCCCCTGATAGCTCGGCGCCTTTTACAATTTCGCCATCTGGTAATTTAATTTTTGCTGCCGCAGTTATATAAGTACCTGCTTCAACTACACAGTTATTGCCAAGTGAAATACCTAGTCCAGAATTGGCTCCCAGTAAGCAACCAGTGCCGATAGAAATTACTTCTTTGCCGCCACCGCTTAGCGTTCCCATAATTGATGCACCGCCACCGATGTCACTTCCGTCGCCAACAACTACGCCAGCAGAAATTCTTCCCTCAACCATTGATTTACCCAATGTTCCAGCATTGAAATTAACAAAGCCTTCATGCATGACCGTTGTTCCATCGGATAAATATGCTCCGAGTCGAACTCGATCAGCGTCAGCAATTCGAACGCCAGCAGGAATAACGTAGTCAACCATTCGTGGGAATTTATCAACTGAATAAACGGTCACCGCGCCAAAATTTTCAATTAATTTTGCGCGTACTAATTCAAATCCATCAACTTCACACGGGCCATAATTGGTCCAAACAACATTTGAAAGTAGACCAAAGATTCCATCTAAATTTGCATCATGAGGCTTAATCAACCTATGGGACAAGAGATGAAGTCGAAGATAAACGTCTATCGCATCTTTTGGCGGGATAGTTAAATCAATTTCCACCGAGACTATTTTTCGTTGAACCTGGCGCAACTCATCAGGTTTTGCTAAATCATTAAGCTTTAATTCTTCTGAATTTGCACCCAACTTTGGTGCCGGAAACCACACATCGAGAACATTTCCACTCTTACCTATGGTTGCAATTCCGTAACCTGAAGCTGTTTTCGCACTAGACACAGGTAGATACTAGCCTTGTGCAATGCGAATCTGCGTTTTCTGCTCATCTTCACAATTGATTGAGGCCAAATATCTGAGTTTGGCGACCAATCTGGGAACTGCGATTGCAGATCGCAAATGGTCACTTGTTACTGGTGGCGGAAGCGTCTCGATGATGGGTGCGGTGACAAAAGCTGCCAAATTAAATGGCGGAAAAACAATTGGTGTAATTCCACAGTCATTAGTTGATATTGAAGTTCCTGATGAACATCACGAAGAATTGCATGTAGTTGAAAATATGCGTGTAAGAAAAGGACTAATGGAATCACTTTCAGACGCATTTATTATTTTGCCTGGAGGCCTTGGAACTCTTGAAGAGCTTTTCGAAATGTGGGTCGGCCGATTCTTAAAATTTCATAACAAACCAATTGTAATTTTGGATCCGTTCGATTTTTACAACCCATTACATGACTTCATCGACGAACTCCAGCGTCAAGGATTTGTAAAACCTGGTCAGCGTGAAATTATTCATTGGGCAAGCGCAATCCCAGATGCCTTAGATGCAATAGCAAATGAGATTGGAAAGTAATCAGGTAAACTCCGTTCTGTGGCAGAAAAAACTTTAGCTGAGTTGATTTCTGCCTTACCTGAAGAGTTTCAAATTGTTTTAAAGATGCATTACTTACGTGGGTTAAGCGCAGAAGAAATTGCGGAAAAACTACAAATACCTGTAGCAACTGTTGTGCGAGTCATCACTAATGGCCGTGCGCTGCTCGCCCGAGAACTAGGGTTGAAATAACTGAAAATTCCTCGCGGATTTCACAGGCAGTCGGAATTTTGGGATAATTGCGCCCAGTCGATAGGAGACTACAAAAAATGGCAGCTATGAAGCCTCGCACCGGTGATGGGCCTATGGAAGTTACCAAAGAAGCCCGCAGCATGGTGATGCGAATTCCACTTGAAGGTGGCGGACGTCTGGTTGTCGAATTAAATATTGAAGAAGCCACCAATTTAGGTAGTGCTCTTCAAGCAGCAGTTGCATTAGTTAAGAAGTAATCTCGCCACATGGCAACCTTCACGCTTACTGCGGCGAAGGGTTCATTTTCGAAAAAAGATTCAATTATCGTTATTGGTTATGACGAGAAATCGGTAAAGGCTAAAAATAAGATTTTAGTTGAAAAGATCTTTCAATTAAATCTAAAAGATGAATTAAATAACTTATCCCCGGCATTCAAACCGGGTGAATGTCTTGAAATTCCGATCTCAGCAACGGGTCATAAAGCCAAACTTCTAATTTTCGTATACCTTGGAAAAGAAGTTAAGAGCGCTGGCTCGATTCTCGGTAGAAAACTTAGAGGGAAAAAGGAACATGTATTTATTGATTTAGGTTTAAAATCAAATCAAATCTATCGTTTCTTGATATCGGCAGGATTAGCAAACTTTCAGTGGTCCATGAAAACCGAAAGGAAACCTAGCGCTTGCGAGATTTTCGTTAGTGGAATCACTACCTCAGAACTTATCAAAGCACGCACCATTATTGATGCAGTAAATTTGGCGCGCACACTTATCCATACGCCTTCGAATGTTAAAAATCCACAGTGGCTAGCAAATCAGGCAGAAAAACTCGTTAAACCATTAAAAGTAAAAATTTTAGCGGGATCAAATATTAAAGATTTTGGTGGCCTTAATGCGGTTGGTAAATCTTCACCTAAACCTGGTCCAAGATTTGTAGAAATTTCATATTCACCAAAGGGAGCGAAGAAAGAGATCGCATTAGTAGGAAAAGGGATTACCTTTGATACCGGTGGCATTTCATTAAAACGTCCTTACGACACCATGTCACCAATGAAGAGTGACATGGCCGGAGCAGCGGCTTGTATTGGAGTTATGTTTGGATTGATAAGGCTAAAACC
>JBDKLQ010000011.1:0-3844 GCA_039795555.1 Actinomycetota bacterium | reverse complement strand
GGGATTGGATTTTTTACCTGCTAACCGCGAACTCGGCACAATTGAAGCCGTCTTGGGAGCTGAAATTGGATCGCAATTTTTCTTAAAACGCGTGCTTGCCCCGTTACAGAATTTTTATGATGTGATTTTGATTGATTGCCAACCAACGATGGGCCAGTTAGCGATTAACGCACTCGTTGCAGCAAAAGAGGTAATCGTTCCGCTTCAGTGCGAATGGTTTTCTCTTAATGGATTTATTGAACTTGGAAATAACCTTCAAAAAGTACGCCAAGCTTTAAATCCTGATTTGAAATTAATCGGTGTGCTCGCAACTATGTATGATCGTCGAGCAGTACACAATCGCGAAGTTCTTGGTCGAATGCTGGAACAGTTTCCTGATGATGTATTTGAAACAATTATCGGTAAAACTATTCGATTCTCTGAAACCAGCGTAAAAGGTGAACCAATTACGCAATACGCTTCAAATTCAGATGCAGCTAACTCATATCGAAGGTTAGCTCGAGAATTAATCGCCCGAGGAGGAGCCAAATAATGAGCCGCCGTGCCAGTTTGCCAGGAGCGGATGAACTTTTTCGTCCTAAATCAGCAACACTAGTTTCAGTTCCAGAAGTTGTACTACCAACTCAAGATTCAACTGCTCCGGCAGTAAATGTTGCCCCAACTCTGGCTCCAAAGAAAAAGGGTGTGCGCACTACACAACGCCGCCGGGTTACTTCATCTGAGAAAAATCCAAGTGGCCGCGAACGTCACGATGAAAAGATTACGGTTTATTTATCGCCAGATGAATTATTTGATTTAGATCAAGCGCGGTTACTACTTCGTGGTGATTTAGGTTTAGCAGTTGATCGTGGACGAATTGTTCGAGAATCAATTGCGGTAATAATTGCAGATTTAGAAGCTAAAGGTGATAACAGTATTTTGGCTCGAAGATTGCGTGGAATTTAATTCGCTCGTGGGTGGGCTAACCGATAACTTTCACGCAATTTATCGACTGTAATTAGTGTGTAAATTTGAGTTGTTGTAACAGACGCATGCCCAAGTAATTCTTGTACTACGCGGATATCGGCGCCGCCATCAAGTAAATGTGTCGCGTAACTATGACGAAATACATGGGGCGTAACTTTTAGTTTTATATTTGCTAACTTTGTTGCGGTCTTTACAACTTGCCACGCAGACTGCCTGGATAACTTGCCGCCTCGGTTATTAAGTAAAAGAGCCGAATTTTTACCAGAACGATTCAGTGCTGGTCGAGTACGAATCAAATAATCATCCAAAGCCTGTTTCGCAAAATTTCCGATTGGAACTATTCGTTCCTTCCCGCCTTTGCCCTGCAATTTAATGGTTGTTATCTCTTCCCCATCAACTTTGATTAGATTAATGTCTGAAATTGAGATGTTAACTATCTCGCTAACGCGTGCGCCTGTGCCGTACAAAAGTTCCAAAATTAAACTATCCCTAAGAGTAATTGGGTTATTAGGTTGTTTAGCTGTGTCAATTATGCTTTGAATCTCGGAAACGGTTAGCGCTTTTGGTAATCGTTTGCTCTGCTTTGTTTCCGGTAGAGCATCTGTTGGATCCAATTGATTGAACTCTTTGCTCAAATATTTATGAAGTGATCTGATGGCAGAAAAATTTCGTTCTATAGATGATGGTTTCAATTTTAACTCAGATAGAAACCTGGAATATTCTCGAATTATATTTTCGTCGATTCTAGATAAATCGACATTGCGACTTTCTAGCCACTGTTCATATCGATTTAAATCACGACGATATGCAACTATGGTGTTTTTTGCTGCCCCTTTTTCAATTGCTAGATAATCTAGGAATCCAGCAGAAAAACTCATAATGTGGCAGTTGGGTAACCGTGTGCTGTTGCTACAGCTTCGTAATAAACCTTTCCATTGTGCACATTTAAACCTTTGGCAAAATTCTTATCTTCAGCGATTGCGCGTTCCCATCCTTTATTGGCAAGAGCAAGCGCGTACGGCAATGTGGCATTGGTTAAGGCATAAGTTGAAGTGACTGGAACTGCGCCTGGCATATTAGCTACACAATAAAGCAAACTTTCATGTACCTTGAAAGTTGGGTTGTCGTGAGTAGTTACCTTTGAATCCTCGAAGCAACCACCTTGATCAATTGCAATGTCAACTAAAACTGATCCAGATTTCATCTTTGAAATTAATTTGTTGCTCACCAATTTAGGAGCTTTCGCGCCATGAATCAATACTGCGCCAATTACTAAATCAGCTAAAACGCATTCTTCTTCGATTGCATGATCGTTCGCAGCACGAGTTTTAATTGCACCACGATAAGTTGTGTCGATTTGCTGCAGTCGCGCTAAATTCCGATCGAAAATCGTTACATCGGCTCCCAAACCTAGCGCCATAACTGCCGCGTTAGTCCCTGCTACGCCACCGCCAATAACTACAACTTTTCCCGGAGTCACGCCAGGTACGCCGCCCAGAAGAACTCCTCGACCACCATTTGCTTTCTGAAGCGCCGTAGCACCAACTTGAGTTGCTAATCGTCCGGCAACTTCCGACATTGGAGTAAGTAGGGGCAATGATCCATTTACTTCAACCGTTTCATAAGCAATTGCAGTGATGCCACTTGAAATTAAAGCGTCAGTACATTCTTTCGACGCGGCTAGATGCAGATAGGTAAAAAGTACCTGATCTTTACGCATCAATGAATATTCGGCTGGCAGTGGTTCTTTTACTTTAATTACCAAATCAGACTTCGACCAAACATCTGCCGCGCTTACTAATTCAGCACCTTCAGCGATAAAGTCAGAATCTGAAATCGCTGAACCAATTCCGGCGCCGGATTCGATCAAAACTTTATGGCCATCTTTAACAAATTCGCGAACTCCAGCTGGGGTGATTGCAACCCGAGCTTCTAAAGTTTTAATCTCTTTAGGCACGCCGACAATCATCATTAGGCCTTTCGTTTAATAGCTGCAGCTATTAGACCAGCAAACAACGGATGCGGTCTAGTTGGTCGAGACATAAATTCGGGGTGCGCTTGAGTGCCAACATAATATGGATGTTTTTCTAGGGGTAGCTCTACAAATTCAACCAAATCACGTTCGGTATTAAGTCCCGAAAATACCATGCCGGATTTGGCTATTTGATCGCGAAATTTATTGTTTACTTCATATCTATGGCGATGACGTTCTGAAATCTCTTCCTTTCCGTAAACGCTTGCCACGATTGAACCCGGCATTAGTTTTGCTTTATATAAACCAAGACGCATCGTGCCACCTAAATCGCCAGCACCCGAAATATTTGCTATTTGATCATCCATCGTTGCGATAACTGGATTCTTTGTATTTGGCTCAAACTCTGCACTATTTGCATCAGTTATCCCAGCTAAATTTCGCGCACCTTCAATAACCATACATTGCAAACCAAGACATAATCCAAGAGTTGGAATTTTATTCTCTCGAGCATATTTTAATGCTCCAACTTTTCCTTCGATCCCGCGCACACCAAATCCACCTGGAACACAAATTGCATCCACATCGCCCAATGATTTGGCAGCACCTTCTGGGGTAGCGCAGTCATCACTTGCAATCCATTTAATTTCGATTTTCGCGTCATTTGCAAATCCACCGGCACGAAGCGCTTCTGTTACCGATAAATAAGCATCTGGCAGATCAATATATTTTCCGACAAGCGCAACTTTAATAAAATGCTTTGGGTTATGAACAACTTTCAGCAAATCTTCCCATTCGCCCCAAGCAACATCCCGCGCTTTGAGTCCAAGACGACGAACCACGTAGGCATCGATTCCCTCTTGATGTAGAACTTTTGGAATGTCATAAATAGATGGCGCATCCACT
>JBDKLQ010000010.1:0-4278 GCA_039795555.1 Actinomycetota bacterium | reverse complement strand
CATCTCCAACAAAACTTTTGAATCAAATTTGAAGGCATCCGCGACGGCTGCTTGAAGCTCTGATGGTGAATTAACTTTATGAGTTCCGCGACTTGAACCACCACTTGCTGGTTTAACAAATAACGGGTAGCCCAAACCCAGGTCACTGATTTCATCGCCAGGCTTTAACACAGCACCGCTTGCGACTTTGAGTCCGGCTTTTTTGAAAATATCTTTCGCAATCGATTTGTCCATCGCATTTGCGCTGGCTTCGACGCCATTTCCAACATATTTAATTCCGATTGTTTCAAAGTGCTTTTGAATTTCACCATCTTCTCCATAAGCACCGTGAAGCACTGGAAATGCAATATCGACTTTTAACTTATTCAGATCAGAACTAATTTCTGGTGCGTTTTCAGGTACCGATGGCAAAACTCCGTTTGAAATTTTGAATTCATGATTTAGTGGTAGTAGTACCCATTTGCCTGTTTTGGTTATACCAATTAAAACTGGTTCGTACTTGCTTCGATCTATCGCAGATAAAACACCTGCGGCTGAAATGCAGGACACTTCATGTTCGCTACTTGGTCCACCGCAAATAATTGCGACTTTCATTTAGTAAAGCTCTCGGCCTTAACGCTAATCTCCATGAGTCTCTTGATTGCTTCTCTTGGTGAAATGGTTTCGTTTACGACGTCAGCAACAGCTTCTAATACGGGAACTTCAACGCCAACCCGATGGGCTATTTCCACAGCAGCACTTGAAGAGGCAACACCTTCTGCTGTTTTTGCAACTAAGTCTCGAGTTTGGCGCATCGATCCAGTTCGACCCAAAACTTCGCCAAAAGTTCTATTTCTAGATAGCGGCGAGCCACAACTTGCAATCATGTCGCCCATACCGGCAAGGCCAAGAGCTGAAAGTGGATCTGCATTATGTGCAGCGCAGAGGCGGGCTAATTCATTCGAGCCACGAGTCATTAACATCGCTTGAGTATTTTCACCTAGATCCATACCTACCGCCATGCCAACTGCGATTGCAACAATATTTTTAATCGCGCCAGCAAATTCACATCCAACAACGTCTGTTGACGTGTAAACCCGGTAATAATTCGTAGTAAATAAATCTTGAACTTGTGTTGCAAAATTTATGTCAGTACACGCAGCAACTGCAGCCGCTGGTTGGCGAAGTGCCAATTCACTCGCCAGATTCGGTCCAGTAATAAGTGCAATTTGGTTAAGCGGCAATCCCCACTCTTCCTGAATAACTTCAGTCATGCGCTTTTGAGTGGTTAATTCAATTCCTTTTAAGGTACTAATTACCCGGGTCTCTGGTTTTACATACTGTTTCCAGTCCCGCAATTTTTCTCGAATATTTTGAGCAGGAATTGCTAAGACATATAAATCGGAATAAGCAAATGCAGCCTTCTCATCCATTGTCGCCATTAACTTTGAATGCAACTGAACTTCTGGTAAATATTTGTAATTAGTATGGAATTGATTTATTTCGGTTACGACTTCCTGACGTCGACCCCAGATTAAAACTTCATTTTCGGCATCCGATAAAACTTGTGCCAAAGTTGTGCCCCAAGCACCGGCGCCAAGAACTGAAATTCGACTCATGGCTTCCGATTTTTCTTGAAGTTACCCGTTCTTGGCAAATCAGACGCGTGTGGATCAAATATTTTTTCCGGAACAGGCTCACCACGTAACTGAGCCAGAATTGACGTTAGCTCTTTCATTGCATATGCCGTTGCTTCAACCATTGAATTATGGTCTTCGATTTTGTTTTTCCACTTTGATAAATCAAGTGGTTTGCCTGCTTTAATAACAACTTTAGTCTTTGGAAATAGTTTTAGTTTCCGTTGATATCGACCTATTATTTTATGCGCGCCCCATTGTGCAACTGGAATTAAAGGAGCGCCAGTCAAAAGAGCAAGTCGAACTGCACCAGTTTTGGCTTGCATTGGCCATAGATTTGGATCACGAGTAAGGGTTCCTTCAGGATAGATTCCCACTGCTAAATTCTTATCCAATAATTCGCGGGCAATTTCAAGTGCCGCAGCAGCTGAATCACTCTCTCGCTTTACTGGGATTTGTTCTGCTTTCCTGATTACCCAACCAATTAGTGGTAGCCGAAATAAGGAGTCTTTTCCAAAAAATCTAACAGCACGGCCGTTCTCATAAAAATAAAGTGCAGTAACAAGTGGGTCGGCATAAGAGGTGTGATTCATGAAAAAAATTGCCGCATCTTTCTTTGGAATATTTTCAGTGCCAAGCCAAGTGCGATTTGTAATTGCCTTAATAAGAGGAATTCCAGGGACAGCGCCAACTCGATAACCTAGGTTGGAATCAATTGGATGGCGCATATGAGTATTTTAAGTTAAATAAAAAAAGCCACCCGAACTGGATGGCTTTTTTTATTATTTAATTATTTACGCTTTGCTTTCTTTGCCTTTTTTGCCTTCTTGGCTGGCTTAGCTTTCTTTGAAGCTTTCACCTTTTTAGCTGGCTTGGCTTTTTTTGCTGCTTTCGCGGCTTTGGCTGGTTTTGCAGACTCGGCTGGTTTTGGTGCCGGACCTAGTTTGCGATCGCCAGAGATAACTTCTTTTAGCGCCTTTGCAGCTAAAAAGCGAGGCTTCTTGCTTGCCTTAATTTGAATTGTTTCGCCAGTAAATGGATTACGACCCTTGCGAGCTTTGCGATCTACTTTCTTAAACTTTCCAAAATCGTTAATTGTTACATCTTCGCCCTTAGCCATGTTCCGTATGATTGAATCAAATACGACATCAACAGCATAAGCCGCTTCCTTCTTGCTTCCATTGAAATATGGCGCAAGGGAGGCGATGAATTGGCCTTTATTCATTTAATTCCCCTTAATATTCAACGCGTTGATTCAGACAATTGTCTGAACTTGCGGTGAAACTTACGCATAAAAAGTGCGTTTTTTACCAATTAGGGGTGCGTGTCGCGATTTTTTATTTTGAAAAATACGCTTGAAATTACTTAATTGGCAGTGATTTAGGCTTAAAAACTGGTCGATTTTCTTCAAATGCTGCGATTTTTTCCATATGTTGCAGCGTTAATCCAATGTCATCGAGGCCCTCCATGAGACGCCAACGAGAGTAATCATCTATCTCAAAACCAATCTCTTTCCCGCCGTAACTGACTTTTTTAGCTGACAAATCAACAGTTATCTGAGTATCAGGTTCCGACTCAATTGCCGTCCAAAGCGATTCGATTTCGTTCTGCGGCAATATCACAGTTAGCAAACCGCCCTTTAATGAATTGCCCCGAAAAATATCGGCAAAACGGCTCGAAATTACTACCTTAAAACCGTAATTTTGCAACGCCCAAACTGCATGTTCGCGCGATGAACCAGTTCCGAAATCAACTCCTGCAACCAAAATTGTGCCATTTTTATAATCAGCTTTATTAAGAACAAAATCAGGGTCACTGCGCCAAGCTGCGAAAAGGCCATCTTCAAAGCCAGAGCGAGTAACGCGTTTCAAGTAAACCGCAGGAATAATTTGATCGGTATCAACATTGCTGCGACGTAGCGGGACGGCAGTTCCGGTATGCGAAATAAATTTTTCCATTAGAGATCTGCTGGCGATGCCAGCGTTCCTTTCAGCGCAGTCGCGGCTGCGACCAACGGACTGACTAAATGAGTCCGACCGCCTTTTCCTTGACGACCTTCAAAATTTCGATTGCTTGTGGAAGCGCTTCGTTCGCCAACTGCCAATTGATCAGGGTTCATACCTAAGCACATTGAGCATCCAGCACTTCGCCACTCTGCTCCAGCTTCTAGAAATACTTTATCTAATCCTTCAGCTTCAGCTTGTAATCGAACTTTTGCCGAACCTGGAACAACTAACATCCGCAAAGTATTTGATATTTTCTTTCCTTTAATAATTTCAGCAGCTTGACGTAAATCTTCAATTCGACCATTTGTGCACGAACCTAAAAATACGGTATCAATTGGAATTGATTTCATTGGGGTACCTGCTTTCAATCCCATGTATTCCAGCGCCCGCTCTGCAGCAGTGCGAGCTTCTGTGTCTTTGAAATCCGCCGGATTTGGTACGTGGGCATTTAAAGGAATTCCTTGACCAGGATTGGTTCCCCAGGTGACAAACGGGGATAGCTCGTCAGCATTTAATTCAACAACTGCATCAAATTTGGCATCCTCATCCGTGTAGAGCGTTGACCAATATGCGACTGCTTCATCCCAATTTTCTGGTGCATTTGGCTTGCCTTTAATGTAATCAAACGTGGTTTGATCAGGCGCGATTAATCCAGC
>JBDKLQ010000009.1:0-3375 GCA_039795555.1 Actinomycetota bacterium | reverse complement strand
TTTTTGCACCAAACACAATGGATACCACCACCTTGGCTGCAAAAATTTCTGGTGGCGTCGCACTTTCGGAGAGTGAACTAAAGTCTGTAGTAAAACAAATTGGTCAAAAGGTGTATTGGGTTGGACCAATGAGCGGCGCGAAATACACAATAAATGCTCAGAATTTCAATTCTATTTATGTTCGGTATTTAGCGGGCGGTAAAGGTATTTCAGATCAGACTCCAAAATATCGAGTTATCGCGACATACAAGGAAGCCAATGGCTACAACTCAACTTTGAGCGCAGGCAATCAGGCTGACGGATTGAGCTTCACGAATCCAAATGGCAGCGCTATTTATTACAACAAACAAGTTCCGACAAATGTGTATGTTGCCTATAAAGGCAAGCCATTCCAGATCGAAATCTTTGATCCAAACGCAAAGACTTCCTTGGATTTAGCCAAATCTGATAACGCAGTTCAACTAATTAACTAAATGGCAAAGACACCTGCGCCGCCAAAACAGAATTTAATTCTTGCGGAATTAGTTGCTGAATGGGCTCGTCGTTACGATGTGACCACTGATGCATACATTTCCGGATTAGTTAATGCCTTGGCTGAAACCAAGAATCTTGCAATGTGGGCGTCGCTGGATCCGATCGCATTTTTGCCACAACCACGCCTCACGTCAGAAGATCGAGTTCGCGCTTTTTATCGTCGGTTAAATGCAATTCGTAACGCACTTGTGTTCGCACCGGTTGCGCTTACTTGGTTTGCAGTCGGTCAAGCCACAAAGGCTTTTCAAACTTTCGTTGATCAAAATTCAACAGCCACAGTTAACTTTTTGGAATTCTGGCAAAACGGTTACGACGTGTTAGCTAACGAGTGGCGCATCAGCAATATCGCGGTGATCGACTTTGCGATAGTTATGGCAGTTATTGTGTTAACGATAGTTTCCAATAATTTGAGTGATCGCTCGGAAAAGCGCCTAGAAATGGAAGACCGCGAACTTCAATCAGAACGGATGGAGTTGGCAATTGCGATCAAAGAATATTTGTATTCCAAGCAAACTTTAACTCGCGCCACCTTAAATGCTGGCGTCGCTACTGCGATTGAGAACTTGGTTGAAGCAACTGAAAATCTAAAATCAAGGCCTCGAAAAAAGCGTCGGAAATAAGTTAAATGCCGCGTCGTCGTCGTTCGGTTACATATTCCGACACCCAGTCCGATACCTCATTTCTTGCAGGTTGGATGTACGCAGACCTTTTTCTTGCGTTAATGGTGGTGTTTCTAGCAACAATTTCATTCGTTCCAACTTATTTAACTGGTGCTAAACAGGTTGGTAATTCTTATAGTTATGTAAAGGTTTTCAAAGAGCCATTAATTGTTGTTTACGATCGCTTTGATGCAGCTCAAATCAAAAAAGATATTGAATGGTTCTTAAAGACTCGTGGTTTACCGAATACAACTGACGTGGTTTATGCCCAGGTAATTGGTGGATATTCAAAAACAAATGAACAGTCCACGGTTGCAATTGATCGCGCTCTAAGGTTTAGCCAGCAGTTAGATGCTTCGAACTTAGCTGCGTTAGCCAATGTTGCTACTACTTTGAGTTCTTCATCAACTTTAGATCCCGGAAAAATAGCCGTGAAATTTTCCTTTACCGAACGCGTAAATGTCGCAAAAAATCCTTAATTTAAGTTTTCTTTTTCCTTTTTTTCAATCACAAACTTGTTTGTTCGGACGTCATACTTTCTAAATTCAGGTAACGCCGCTGAAAATAGACCGATAAATCCAATACACAACAAGCCACCAGAAATTACTGCGGTTCGTAAATTGGTCCAAGCTGCCGTAGTTCCGGCTCGCATTTGGCCACCAATTGGTCCAATCATGTAACTAAGTAACTCAATGCCACCCAACCGCCCGCGATATTCATCCGCGATTGATTGATTCCAAATCAAGCTACGCATTTGCGCGCTAACTTGATCTGACGCACCGGCCAACATTAAGAAAAAAAGAACTAAAGCCAATGATTCGTGAAAAATTCCGGCGAAGGTGATTGCTGCTCCCCAACCAAAAGCGGACAACATTACTGCTCGCCCGTGATGCGGATATCGAGACATCCAGCGCCCAGTCAAAACGGTAATTAATGCCCCAACCGAACCTGCGGAGTAAAAGAATCCAAGGGCCCACCTGGAATCTAATTGGTCTGCCCAAAATGGAAATAGAGTATTTGGCATCGCAAAAAACATTGCCGACAAGTCAACGAGATAAGTGCCCATTAAATCTTTACGGCTAGTCGCGTATTTAACTCCTTCAACCAGAGCATGAAGATTTGGCTTATCGCCTATGGAATTCGCTGGTACTGGTTTGATTTGCGCTATGAAGTAAATTGAAAGTAAATAAGAGAAAACATCTATTGCATAACCAGCTTTTACGCTCCAAGTTGCTACCACAAAGCCAGCAAGTGATGGGCCCACAACTGCACCGAATTGCCAACGTATTGTCATGATTGCTTGAGCGCCAACAAGATCATCGCTCTTAACAATTCGGGGAATTATTGCGCCCATACTTGGTGAGCTGATGCCATCAAGGGCGGCAAATATTGCAGCCATGACATAAATAAAAATTAGGTTTGGATTCGGCAGAAGTGAATTAATAAGTAATAGCCCCGCCACAACCATTGATGCAATTTCAGCGTTAAGAATCAATTTCCGGCGATCAAATTTGTCTGCTAACACGCCACCGTATAAACCAAAAACTATTAGCGGAATGATTTCAGCTGCTCCGATTAATCCGACAGCTAAATAGGAATTAGTGAGTTCCTTGATTTGGAACGGTATCGAGACCAAGGTCATCGCAGACCCAAGTCGCGTAATTACACCAGAGGCAAATAAGTATCGAAGATCGCGATATTTCCTCAGCGGCGATAGGTCGATGGCGAATTTCTTCACCAGCGAAACCTACCGAATTGGTGCGAAAGTCTCTAAATTATTGAATCAGTCTCTATGAAATATGCCCGTCCGGTCGCAGTCATGGTTTGTCCCGTTACCGATGTTGACCCATCACCATCGACGATTCTTGCAATTAAAGATGTCTCTGCAACGCCTGCAGTAATTGTGCCCGTTACATAGAAGGTATATCTGTGTGAATTACTTGTGCTGGAAATGTCGTAAGTTTTTGATTCAGAAATAATTGCATCGTATGTAGGTGGAGATGCAGCATCTGTGCTAATAATTTCAATGCCAAAGTATTTACTAACAGCCGTAGTAATTCCCTGAATTACAATCGTAAATTCATAAGATTTGCCCGGCGTTAAATTTCCAAAAGAAACAGATTGATTTCCTGTGCCTGCAGCTTGAGTAAGAGTAAAACTCGGAATAGTTTTTCTAATTACC
>JBDKLQ010000008.1:0-21760 GCA_039795555.1 Actinomycetota bacterium | reverse complement strand
AATTGCGCGAATAATTTCTTCCCTAACTTCAACAATCTTTCCTGTATGAGCAAGTTTTGAAATATGGGGCAAGAGCGCCGTTATTAGTGAAATCGTCACGATTGAATAGGGCAATAAAAATACGAAGTAAGCGTTGGTGTATGGCGTAATTCCAACACCAGTCGAGATTCCAGCTTTTGCGCTCCGCACCGCTGCGCTAGTTGCAACTTGTACTGTAATTAAATAACCAAGTTGGGAAATTAATACATAAACCAAAGTCCAACCAGCAAGTGAGAATGATTTACCTAACCCATGAAGCCCAAATCGAATTTTTAAATGAAAATTGGTGCGCCGCACTGCTGGTATCAACACCAAAGCCTGCGCAACCACACCGAGCGTGGTGCCAAGGCCGAGTAATTGAACTTGGCCAGAAGTAATTGTTTGAGCGTTAAATTTTGGGATAAATACCAAGAATGATCCCATCAAAAGAATGCCGACGATGTTATTTGCAATTGGCGCCCACATTAATGGCGCAAACGAACCGCGTGCATTTGCAATTTGACCCAGCATAGTAAAAATCCCGAGGAAGAAAATTTGCGGCAAGCAATAACGCATAAATTCGATTGAAATTTGATATTCCCGTTCAAAACCAGGTGTCGCAAATTCTGGTGCATAAATCCGCACTAACCACGGCGCAAAAATAATTCCGACCAAAGTTAACCCAAGCAAAATCGTGCTGATAGTAGTTAATAAGCGCGAAGCAAAATCACTTCCTTCATCAGCGTGATCCATTGCCTTAACTAATTGCGGGACAAAGATTGCAGTTAGCGCGCCGCCAACCATTAAGTTATAAATAATGTTTGGCATGGTGTTCGCAACGTTGAAAGTATCGGCCAATAACGCAGTGCCAAGAACTGCAACAGTCAAAATGCTGCGGATAAACCCAGCAATTCGCGAAATGATTGTGCCCAACGCCATGATGGAAGAGGCGCGGAAGAGATCATGGCTTTTCATTGCGCGATCTCCTGATTCGTCGAACGCTTTGCATTACCGCGGCTAGTAATAACAAAATAGCTGCGCCAGTAGTAAACCACGCCACTAGTGGCGAAATAACCGAAGAGACGATATTTAACTCAGCTTCGCCGCCTACTTGCTCTCCTTTTTCATTTACAAACCGGGCAATAACTGTTGATTCGCCAGCTGCAATATTGGTGACTTGCACCGGGATTTGAACTCGAGATTTTGGTTTTAATTCAACGGCTTCAAATTTTGGAAATTTAATACGAGCGTTAAGTGGTTCAAATTCCAATTTCACCGTAACTGGATTTTCAAAATCATTTACTAAAGTTATTGGCAACTTCTCTTTGTCGGTAGTTAATCTATATTTACCGCCAACTACCCGTAATTTATTTATGGTTTTCTGGTTGCCAGCCAAATAATTGGCGATCAATTCGTCTCGTTCGCTGCGACTTAATCCAAGAGTCAACATTCTCGCCAATTTTGCGCGATCAGCTTCGACTTCAATTGCAGGAATTACCGTAACTAAATTTCGGAGCGCTTTACGGGCGGCTTGATAATCATAAAAATTATCGTTTGTTAAATTACTCCGACCTAAATTCCAACCACCAATTTCAGCGCTATAAACCGGGCGACCAAGTTCTTTACTTAATAAACCTTGGCCATATATGTAATAAAACTTTAATTCACTAGCTGAAATTCGATTAGCCAAATTAACATCCGGATTTGCGTAAGCAGTAGCAAAAACGCTATCCCGGGCCGATTCACGTTTTAATTGATTTAACCAAGAGAGGGCAACAATCGAATCTTGGTCAACTTGATATTGGGAAATATCTTCAATTAAAGCCGGATCAATTACCCAAACTCTCGGCCGATTTAACGGCGCAAATACTTTTTGGCCTAACCGACCAGCGGGCGCTAAATCGGTTTCTAAAGAATTTTTTAAAAACTTACCGTCATATTCGCGGTAAGGCTTATCGGTCAAAATTATTTGGTTACTTGCCGCATCGGCCGGCGGCAACGGAATTAAAATTAATAAAAACGCTAACAGTATCCGTTTCATATTCGAAGCTCGCCATGTTTTGCAATCAACTTCTTCTCATCAGGATAAGCCAGGCGAGTTACGATCTCATCAAGGGGAAACCATTTAACTTCATCAACTTCAGTAATTTGCGGGGCTAGCTTTCCACCAACTTCGCGGAATAAATAATGATGTACCGTTTTGTGAATTCGTTTGCCGCTTGCCATAAACCAGAAATCAATTACGCCAAGTTGGCGCGCGATTTCACTTTCAATTCCAGTCTCTTCGGCAACTTCGCGAAGTGCCGCTTCTTCGGGAGTTTCGCCAACTTCGATATGGCCTTTTGGTAGCGACCAGAGCAGACGCTCGCGTGTGACATCTTTGATATCGATCCGTCCGATAAGTAATCCGTAACTTCCAGTTACATCAATTACAAGTCCGCCTGCGCTTACTTCATCTACTCGTTTGGCGCGGCGGTAATTCTTCTTATTTCTAACAGATCCTTCGCCGCCCGCACTAGGTGCCGGGGTCATGGCACAAGACTAAACTAAACCCTGTGAGTAGCGCACTTGGCGCCGCAAAAGAGCTCGCCGTTCGTTCACTTGTTGAACGAGCACCATTAGCGAGTTCTCTCGCGCGCGCATTTAAAGATGAGGGATACAAATTAGCCCTAGTTGGCGGTCCCGTGCGCGATGCAATTTTAGGTCGACTAGGTAACGATTTAGATTTCACAACAAACGCTAAGCCCGAAATTACAAAAAAGATTTTAAATTCTTGGGCGGAAAATGTTTGGGATACCGGAATCGAATTCGGAACAGTTGCTGGAAAACGTGGCGAAACTACGGTCGAAATTACAACTTATCGAAGCGACGTTTACGAAAAAGATTCGCGAAAACCAGAAGTTAAATTTGGTAAAAATATCGAAGGAGATTTATCCCGCCGCGATTTCACAGTAAATGCGATGGCGTTGGAATTAACTGGTGATGCTCCCGAATTCATTGATCAATTCGAGGGACTAAAAGATTTAGCGGCCAAAGTCCTACGCACGCCGGTAACACCAGAACAATCATTTGATGACGATCCACTTCGGATGATGCGCGCCGCTAGATTTGCAGCGCAATTAGGATTTGAAGTCGCCCCCGAAGTTTTGCGCGCCATGCGCGAAATGGCCGATCGAATCTCAATAGTGTCAGCCGAACGAATTCAAATCGAATTAACCAAGCTATTGATGTCGGATAAACCACGCAACGGAATTGCCATTTTGGTTGCGACTAATCTGGCCGAAAAAATCTTGCCAGAAATACCTAAGTTACAACTCGAAATTGATGAACATCATCACCATAAAGATGTGTACGAACATTCATTAACGGTTTTAGAGCAAGCAATTGAACTAGAAGATCGATTGGGTGGACCAAATTTAGTTATTCGGTTAGCTGCGTTATTACATGACATTGGAAAGCCAAAGACTCGTGCGCTTTTGCCAGGTGGTGGTGTTTCGTTTCATCACCATGAAGTTGTCGGCGCTCGCATGGCGAAAGAACGCTTAAAAAAGCTGCGCTTTAGCAATGAAATAATCGAATCAGTTGAAAAACTTGTCGCGCTCCATCTTCGCTTTCATGGATACGGCGAAGGTGAATGGACTGATTCGGCAGTGCGTCGTTATGTTCGCGACGCCGGCGATTTATTAACACATTTACATGTATTAACTCGCGCCGATTGCACGACCCGAAATCAACGGAAAGCTGCCCTACTTTCCAAAACTTATGATGAATTAGAAGCGCGAATTGCCCGGCTTTCAGCTGAAGAAGAGTTGGCTGCAATCCGACCAGATTTAGATGGTGCAGAAGTGATGCAGATTTTAGGGATTGGTCCTTCGCCAGTCGTGGGAAAGGCTTTGGCCTATTTATTAGAACTTAGATTAGAGAATGGCCCACTTGAACATGACGCGGCAGTTGCGGCGTTAACTGCGTGGTGGGCGGAGCACAAATAACCCCAGCGCTAAATAAATTAGCGAAATTGCAGTTGGCACCAACAGAGTTTGGCCGCTATTTGGTGTGGCAATTGCTGCCGACAAAGCGCTAACAACGATCGCAGTATTTGTGGTGGTGTCATAAATTGCAAAAGTTCGCCCACGAAAATCATCGGTAATTTTTGATTGCACTAATGCATCATTTGTAACTTTCATACTTTGACCACACATACTGGCCACAAATGCTGTTACATAAAGCGCTGTCACATTCTGCGCCAGACCTAAATAAAATGGCGTAATTGCGGAGCCGTAAGCCATATATCTAATCCAACGATGGCGGCCAAATTTTCCAGCGCCGTAAGGTGCAATTACTGCGCCTAGTGCAACGCCAACAGCGGCAATGGAAAGCGCTAAACCAACACCGGCAAGTCCAGCTTCGGAATCAGTCGGATCATGAAAAGTATTTCGTTCCAGCAATAACGCCACAATAATTAAAGCGGTTAATCCACCTCGTTGAATGGAGGTCGCAAAAATTCCGCGCGCTGCATCATTGTGTTGGCGCAAAAATGCAATTCCTTCGCGTAACGCGTGCGTTGTTTTATCTTCATGAGGTAGTGGCCCTAATTCAAATTTTTTGATTCGGGTACTTAATAACATAGCTAGGAAATAACCAAACGCAGCCACCATTAAAAGCACACCATCAGATTTATCGGCATTACCGATTTGATTTAATGCTTGGCGAATTGTTAAACCTACGCCACCACCTAAAACCAAAAAGATTGATCCACCAGTAACTGCAATGGCATTGGCGCCAATTAATCTAGTGCGATCAATCATCAGCGGCAGCCCGGCGGATAATCCAGCTAACAACAATCGATTAGCGGCAAAAGCAAATAACACAGAAATGACCAGGAGCACACCGCCGATTCCGGTAAAAACTAAATATGAAATAAATATTAAAATCAAAACTCGAAAGGTATTTGCAAAAAAAGCGATTCGCTGGCGTGGAAATTTATCTAAAACAGTTCCAACTAACGGACCGACAATCGAATATGGCAACAAAACCACGGTAAAACCCAGCGCCGCGGCCATCGCACTTGCTTGGCGTTCTGGCGAAAATAAAACAAAAGAGGCGAGCCCGCTTTGGAAAATTCCATCCGTTAATTGGCCGCTCCAACGCAGGGCTAAGAGTCTTCGCAGGTTTTTCTCGGACACCAAACGCCAGAACTCTTTCACTTGGTCACCTTAAGACAATTAGGCTTAGCCCCGTGAAATCAAAGCGCGCATTTATTGATTATTCATTAGATAAACGCGTAACTTTGATGGGTGTATTCCGAGGCACGATTGATGCCTGCGACGCCGATCCATATTTAATGCGCGCCGCAAAATTTCACGGAATTAAAGCTGATCGAAATTGTCCAGTTTGTAAACAAGATAAATTGGTAGAACTTCGATACACCTTTGGTGATCAATTAGGTCAATATTCTGGCCGAATCAAAACGACCGATGAATTGTTGGAAATGGAGCGCGAATATGGCGAATTTCGCGTTTATTTAGTTGAAGTTTGTCGCAACTGCATGTGGAACCATTTAGTTCATTCTTATTTGCTCGGTGATGGGATTTATCGAAAACCACCACGGCGCAAACCGACACTTGAAGATCAAGATTTCATCGCAGGGTAGCCTTAAACCATGAACCGCCAAAAACTGATTCGCGCTGCAATCTTTCTAGTGGGTTTTGGTTTTGTAATTGGCGCTTTCACCTTTGTCTTGGCTTATTTCACGGTCGGTATTCCAAATCCAAATGATTTCGTAAATACCCAAGCAACCGTCGTGCAATATTCAAACGGTAAAGAGATCGGTCGTTACGGCGATCAAAACCGAACCATCGTGCCACTGGCAAAAATTCCATTACATTTACGCGAAGCGGTGATGGCGGCCGAAGATCGGAACTTTTACAACAATCGCGCATTTAGTATCACCGGATTAACTCGCGCCGTAATCGACAACATTGTTTCACTCGGCCGCGGTGGCGGTGGTTCAACCATTACTCAGCAATATGCCAAGACTGCGTTTTTATCACCAGAGCGCAGCATTCAACGCAAAATTAAAGAGCTTGTGATTGCGATTAAATTAGAGAATCAATTAAGCAAAGATCAGATTCTGGAAAATTATTTAAATACAATTTATTTTGGCCGCGGTGCATATGGTGTTGAAACTGCTGCAAATCAATATTTCAACCGCAGCGTTGGCGAATTAACCATTCCACAATCAGCAGTATTAGCTAGCATTTTGCGCTCGCCGGGTTTTTACGATCCTTCCTATTCGAAAGATAATCAAAAGCGCCTAGAAGAGCGCTTTAACTATGTATTAGATGGGATGGTTAAATCGAAGTGGCTAGATAAAGTCAAACGCGACAAAATGAAATTACCGAAGATTCGCGATCGGGTCACGATTGGTTCGCTAGCCGGACCAAAAGGTTATTTGATGCAGAACGTGCAATCGGAAATGCGCGCACTTGGTTTTAACGATGATCAATTAATGAAAGGTGGTCTAATTGTTAAGACCACATTGGATGAAAAGGCGCAACAAGGCGCGGTTGATGCGGTCGATAAACAAACCCCAAAGAAAGTTCCAGATAATTTACATATCGGTTTAGTTTCAATTCGACCAGGTACTGGCGAAATTATTGCGATGTATGGCGGCAAAGATTATTTAGTGCGCCAATTAAATGATGCTACGCAATCAATTGCACTTGCCGGATCAACTTTCAAAGTCTTTGCGTTGGCTGGCGCGCTCGAAGCTGGAATTCCGCTAAGTTCGATGTGGAATGGCGATACGCCACAAGTATTTGATGATTTCGGAAAAGAATATGAAGTAAATAATTATGGCGATGAAGGCTGGGGCCAAGTGAATTTGGCTTTTGCCACAGCACACTCAATTAACACAGTTTATGTTCCGCTCGGAATTAAAGTTGGTCCAGATAAAGTTGTTGATGTAGCTCGTCGCGCCGGAATTCCACAAACTGTTGCGATGATGCCAACGCCATCAGTTGTACTTGGCGCGGCAAGTCCGCATGTAATTGACGTAGCTGCGGCTTATGCAACGTTTGCAGCAAATGGCGTTTATGCAAAACCATTTATGGTCACCAAAGTTTTAGGACCAAACCGCGGCGTACTTTATGAAGCAAAGCCAACGCCACAAACAGTATTTAGCAAAGAGGTAATGGCTGACTTAACTTATGCGCTGCAAGGCGTGGTTAAAAGCGGAACTGCAACTGGCGGAACTGCCGGATTTGGCCGACCAGCTGCCGGTAAAACCGGAACCTCAGAACAGAATGCATCGGCCTGGTTTACGGGTTACACACCACAACTTGCAACCTCAGTTGCAATGTTTCGCGATGATGCGACCCAAAATTTAAATGGAATTGGTGGCTTAAGTTCAGTAACTGGTGGAACTTTCCCAGCAAAAATTTGGACGGCATATATGAAGGCAGCGTTAGCTGATGAGCCAGTACTTTCATTTGCCGATCCGGCGCATATCGGTGGTACCGACCCAATCGTGATGACCTCCGGCGGCCGGCAAAAACCTAAAAAATAAGCAATTTCCACACACAAATTTCACCCTGCCACCCATCTGGTTTAGGCTTAGCCCGCTCGTCTTTAGTTACCTATTTGAAGTTACCTATTTGACGAACACCTCTGTTACGGAAAGACCGTAACCGCCTAGTCCAAAGGGGTTTAATTTATGCGTCGCTATGAATTAATGGTCATCCTTGACCCAGAACTCGAAGAGCGCACTGTTACACCAAGCCTTGAGACTTACTTAAAAATCATCAAAGACAGCGGCGGTCGCGTCGACAAACTAGATGTTTGGGGACGTCGTCGAATGTCATTTGAAATAAATAAGAAGCCTGAAGGAATTTACGCAGTTGTAGATATGCACTGCGAGCCAGCAGCAATCAAAGAGTTGGATCGCCAACTTAATTTGAATGAATCTGTACTGCGCACCAAAGTTATTCGTCCAGAGTAATTTAATTAATCAAATAAGAATCCCCCAGAGTAGATAGATAAGTAGGTAAGAAAAATGGCAGCAGGAGATACAAATATCACGATGATCGGCAACTTGGTCGATGATCCAGAATTGCGCTTCACACCAAATGGTGCCGCGGTCGCAAAGTTTCGCGTAGCTTCAACTCCGCGTTATTTAGATCGCACAACAAATGAGTGGAAAGATGGCGATTCATTATTCTTGCAATGTCAGATTTGGCGTCAAGCAGCGGAAAACGTTGCCGAATCATTAACTCGCGGAATGCGCGTTATTGTTTCTGGTCGTTTGAAGCAACGCTCATACGAAACCAAAGAGGGCGAGAAGCGCACCGTATTTGAAGTTGAAGTTGATGAAGTTGGTCCATCACTACGCAATGCCACCGCGAAAGTCACCAAGACAACGCGCCAAGCAAATGCAGCAGCTGGCGGAAATAATTTCGCAACTGAAACTGAAGATCCATGGGCCTCTGCGCCAGCCGGTGGCAGCTGGGCAACCACTGCAAATACCGAAGAACCACCGTTCTAAACCGAATTAATCCAACCAACCATTCCTGCTAACGCAGGGCACCCGTAAAGGAGCACCACAATGGGAGCACGTAATAACCGAGCGCTTAAAGAACCAAAAAATAAAGGCGCAAAGGCCGCGGCACTCAATAAGAAATTCAAAAAGAAGCCATGTCAGTTCTGCCGTGACAAAGTTACTTACATTGATTACAAAGATATCTCTTTGCTACGTAAGTACATTAGCGATCGCGGCAAGATTCGCGCCCGTCGCGTCACTGGCGCATGTACCCAACATCAACGCGCAGTTGCTGCCGCAGTTAAAAATAGCCGCGAAGTAGCGTTACTGCCTTACACATCTACTGCTCGATAACCGGAACGGAAGCGAATAAAAATGAAACTAATTCTTACTCGTGAAGTATCTGGCCTCGGCCACGCTGGCGATGTCGTAACTGTTGCTGATGGTTATGGCCGCAATTTTCTAATTCCACGCGGTAACGCAATCGTTTGGACCAAGAATGGTGAGAAGCAGATCGATGGCATCCGCCGCGCTCGCGCTGCTCGCGTAATTCGCGATAACGACCACGCTAAAGAAATCAAAGAGAAGCTCGAAGCTTCGGCAATCTCGATTCCAGTAAAAGTTGGAAGCGCCGGTCGCTTATTTGGTTCGGTGACTGATAAAGATTTAGCGGCAGCAATTAAATCTGCTACCGGAATCGATATCGATCGCCACCGTATAAAAGCGGCACATGTTAAGAAGGTCGGTCGCCATAGCGCGAAGGTCACTTTGGCAACTGGCGTAACTGCAAATGTTGCGTTTCAAGTTGTAGCGCAGTAATTGTTTTAATCGTAAAAACCCACTTATCTCATTATTTGATAAGTGGGTTTTACCTTTTTCGATTAGGACCAAACTTCAAAGCAAATCCAAGCCAGAACTTTTTTGGAAATAAAGGTTTCAAAATCCTGCGTAGATTCCGAGAAATTGGAATGTCTGGGCGTAATATTCCTTTCAACAATCTTGAAAGTGAAAAAACACTAGATATTTCTGGAAAAGCTTTTAACCATTCATTAACAGAGAGATTTGTTTCATTTCTATCTATAAAATTAATTCGTAATTCTTTCAGAATTGACACAAGATAATTGTGTTTTGATTTGAGAGAGTTTATTTTGTCAATATCAAAACTAATTAATGCACTTATAATGTGTCCTGATTTTATTAATTGCAATTCTTCTATAATTTCAAGTTCGCCACCCTCTGCGTTTATTTTAAGCCAAACTTTGTCCTGTTTCTTAATATGGTCATTCCACCAAACCGAAAATTTTTTAAATTCGATTTCTTCGTTTTGACTCCAGTATGCCGTTTTTTCTTCGTATATTGACGCGCCAACACTTCCCGAACCAAATAGAACTTGATATCTATCAGAATTCCCTAGGGCAAAATTTTGGATTGATAATCTAGAATCTCGATATTTGTTTAAGTATTTTTTGCAGTGAGCCGAAGGTTCAAAGGCATAGATTTTGGCGAAATTGTATTTAGGATGAATTGCGACTTCAATTGACTCACCGATATGAGCACCAATATCAATAAAAATGTTCGTCATTCGCCCTCGATAATAATTTTGTGATTTAAATTCGTCTGTCCTAACTTATCTCATTATTTGATAAGTGGGTTTTTACTTTTTTCAACAGAATTTGAGCGTACTCTGAGAAGTTGTAAACAGATTTCCCTCATCCATCCACATGCTAATCAACAGCATTTGAGCGTATATCCACAGCTTTCCACACAGCGCCATTCGTAAATGTCACCCCTGGCTGGAAATCTAGTCCCGTGAGTCTGGCGGAGTTTTCTAACAATCAAAACTATTCGAGCGCGCGTAGCGATATCGAACGTACTCCGCCACAAGATTTAGTTGCCGAACAATCTGTTCTCGGCGGTATGCTCTTATCAAAAGATGCAATTGCAGATGTTGTCGAAATTTTGCGCGAACGCGATTTTTATCGACCGGCGCACGAATTAATTTACGATGCAATTTTAGATTTATATGGCCGCGGCGAACCAGTTGATGCGATCACCGTTGCCGCAGAATTAACAAAACGCGGCGATATTGCCCGCGCAGGTGGCGCACCTTATTTACACACTTTAATTTCCGGAGTTCCAACTGCTGCTAACGCGGGTTATTACGCAAAGATTGTTCGTGAACGCGCGATTGCACGGCGATTGGTCGAAGCCGGAACCAAAATTGTTCAACTCGGATATAGCGCCGAAGGTGAAATTGATGAAGCTGTTGACGCCGCACAAGCCGAGGTTTATCAAGTAACCGAACGACGCACTTCGGAAGATTACGTTCAATTAAATGTTTTATTGCCACAAGCTTTTGACGAAATCGAAGCAATTTCTAAGGGCGTTGCGGCCGAAGGTGTTATGACCGGTATTCGCGATTTCGATCATTTAACAAATGGTCTGCACCCAGCAAATATGGTGGTTATCGCCGCCCGTCCAGCAGTTGGTAAATCCACGCTCGGCCTTGATATTGCGCGACATGCATCTATCTCGAACAAACAAGCATCCGTCATCTTCTCGCTTGAAATGTCGCGCTCTGAAATTACGATGCGTATGTTGTCCGCGGAAGCGCGCGTGGCGCTTAACAGCATTCGCTCGGGCAAGTTAACAGATGACGAATGGGCGCGGTTAGCTCGCCGAATGGGTGAAATTAGTGATGCGCCGCTATTTATCGATGATTCCCCAAATCTTTCGATGATGGAAATTCGCGCGAAAGCTCGTCGGTTAAAACAGCGCCACGATTTGAAATTAATTGTGATCGATTATCTCCAGTTGATGACCAGCGGTAAGCGCGTTGAAAATCGCCAACAAGAAGTCTCCGAATTCTCGCGCCACTTAAAATTGATGGCGAAAGAGCTCAACATCCCAGTAATCGCAATTTCACAGTTAAACCGCTCGCCAGAACAACGTTCGGATAAGAAACCAATGCTCTCCGATCTTCGCGAATCTGGTTCGATCGAACAGGATGCCGACTTGGTAGTTCTCCTTCACCGCGAAGATTTATATGACAGCCAAAACCGCACCGGCGAAGCAGATTTGATTGTGGCTAAACATCGTAACGGTCCGACGAAAACTATTACCGTTTCAGCGCAACTTCACTTTGCGCGCTTTGTTGATATGCCGCTACATACAACTGGTTCGGACTTTACCCAACCAAAGGAATTTGAGTAGATCGACTCCGATTAGCAATGATGATTCCTGTAATCACTGCGAACGCGCCAATTAATTGAATTAAGTTCCAACTTTCGCCTAGCCAGATCCAAGCAATAATTCCAGCCATAATTGCTTCACTCATACTGATTACTCCGGCAATTGTTGCCGTTGTTTTCCGTAATCCGATTACTACACATGCATACGGAAGAATTGTGCCGATTGTGATAATCCAAAGTAACAAACCCCAGCCAGACACTGAAATGTTTGGCAGCTTTCCTTGCAGTTCTATTTGTTGAGTAAAAATTTCTGTAGGGAAAGTCCAGAGCGGAATTGTTATAAGCCAAAAAGCACTAGCGCCAATTAATCCCCAGGTAACCATTGATGTTGCGCTGTGTTGAGCTTTAATACTTTCACCAATCATTAAATATGCAGCTAGCGCGAAGGCATCCAAGATCGCGGCAATTAAGCCAATCCCATCAAGCGTTAAACCGCGCCAAATTTGAGCAACGAGGGCTAATCCAAATAATGAAAGCGCCAAGGCGCCCCACATTGATTTAGCAACTTGTCCTTTTCGGACAAATTTAATCCAAATTGCAATCCAAATAGGGGCAGTAAATTCAATTATGAGCGCAATTCCAACCGGCAATTTAGCAATTGCAATAAAGTAAAAAATATTTACCAATGCAACACCAACTGCGCCATAAATCAACAATTTAGGTATTTCGCGTAATTTAACTTTTAATTCGTTACGTTTTAAAACTAACATGAAAATAACCATGATTAACCCAGAGCCAATTGCGCGGATTTGAGCTAACCGCCAACTTGATAGTCCAGCGGACATAATCAATTTTGATGCAGTGGCGTTAACCGCAAATGAAAATGCTCCCAATAAGAGCCAGAATGCGCCGCCACGGTTTTTCATCTCTTAAATTATTTTTTCGTCAATCGCCCAATTGACAAAATTTTTAATCCCAATTTCGAGCGGAGTAACCTCTATCTCACCAATTAATTGGACTAATATAGAGTTGTTAGCGCTTGTCACATCAACATCTACTTTCGGCCGATCAACATACTTCAAATTACTATGCTTCATTCCTGAGTGTTTTTCGATTAAAGAAAATAAGTCACTAGTTATGGTGGTGGGACCAAATCCAATATTTAAAATACTTGGAATCGAAACTATTGACTCACCCAAGGCCAAAGTTGAAATTTTCTCAATAGCTTTTACTGCATCAGATACATAGGTGTAATTTCGGCTTCCACCATTTTTTCCATATATCTCGAAAACTTTATTTTCTCTCATCGATTTTAAATACTTAAAATAAGCCATATCAGGCCGACCGAGCGGACCATACACAGTAAAAAATCTCAAACCAAGTGTTTTAATATTTGTTCTCCGAGTGAAATCCTTAGCCTGTATTTCATTTATCCATTTGGTTGTTGCATATGTACTCTTCAAATTTAACCCAGTTGCAGCATTTTCCGCACACGGACCATTTGTTCCTGAATTGCCATATACACTTGAAGAAGAGGCATATATAAAACATTTAGGTTTGGTAATTTCTATTGCCCTCAGAATTTTTTCAAAGATAACAACATTGTTTTGAAAATAATCGTAGGGCTTTTCCTCACCAAAACGAACACCTGCAAAAGCAGCCAAATGAATTACTATTTTGCAGTCTTTTATTTTTTGGACAAGTTCAGAAACTGACAATTCGTTTAAGTCAGATGTATCCAAATTTACGATATTAGAAATAGAATTTAGACGAGATTCCGATAAATCATTTCCATAGGGTGGATTTAAATTATCTACAGCCCAACGTATATTCCAGGACTTTGCATTTAATTCATTTATTAGGTGGGTTCCAATAAAACCACCCGCACCTGTTACAGCAACATTTTTCACGGATTGAATTTAGCACTCGTTTCTCCCAAGTCAGAGTGTATATTTCACCTGTGCTTTTATCTGATCGCGATATCCGAAGTGAAATTGAGGCTGGCCGAGTAGGCGTTGAGCCATACGAAGCAAAGATGATTCAGCCATCTTCGATTGATGTTCGCCTTGATAAATTCTTCCGGGTCTTTGAAAATCATAAATATGAAGTGATTGATCCATCGCTGGAACAACCAGAGCTGACGCGCGAAATCGAAGTTAAAGGTAACGAGCACTTTATTTTGCACCCAGGTGAATTTGTTTTAGCAAGTACCTATGAAGTGGTAACGCTTCCGGACGATATTGCCGGACGGCTCGAAGGTAAATCATCGCTTGGTCGATTAGGTTTATTAACCCATTCAACTGCTGGTTTTATCGATCCAGGATTTTCTGGCCACATCACCTTGGAACTTTCTAACGTTGCCAACTTGCCAGTGAAATTATTTCCAGGAATGAAGATTGGCCAACTCTGTCTCATAAAACTCTCATCTTCTGCTGAGCATCCGTATGGCTCGGCGCTATATGGATCGCGCTACCAAGGTCAACGCGGCCCAACCCCATCTCGCTCATTTCTAAATTTTCATAAATCAGACGTAAAATAATTTTCGTGAGCTTTCGCGAAGAACAGTTAAAAAATAAGAGCAAGACTTATTTACTACTTGCGCTATTTGGCGCGCTTGCCTGGTTGGTTTTCTATGCTGGTTTAACTTATTTCGGCGCTGGAACTAAAAATATAATCCCAATGGCAGTTGGCTTTGCGCTAATTACCACTTGGGGTTCTTATTACTTTAGCGATTCCTTAGTTTTAAAGATGACTGGCGCAAAGGAGATTCAAGAAAGTGATAATCCAAAGCTATTTGAAATTGTGCGCGAAGTCTGTGAAAAAAGTGGCTTGCCAATGCCAAAAGTTGCGATAGTCAACGATAAGGCGCCAAATGCATTTGCTACCGGCCGAAATCCAAATAAAGCGTTGATTGCATTTACCACTGGCATTTTGGATGCCATGACCAAAGAAGAATTAACTGGCGTAACGGCGCACGAAATGTCGCACGTGGGAAATCGCGACACATTAGTTTCGGCAATTGCTGCGACCACTGCCGGTGCAGTTGCGCTGCTTAGCGATTTCATCATGCGAATGATGTGGTTTGGTGGCCGCCGCGATGATCGTGGAAATTCCAACCCATTGATCTTGGCCGCTTCATTTATCGTTTTGATTATGGCGCCGATTGCAGCAATGTTATTGCGTTCGGCAATCAGTCGCCGCCGCGAAGCGCTAGCTGATGCGACAGCTGTTGAATTTACCCGAAATCCAAAAGGTTTGCGCGAAGCGTTAGAAGTTTTACAAGCCAATTCATCGGTGGTGCAACAGCGATCAACCGCGGTGGCACATTTATGGATCGAATCTCCGCTTGATGCTTCGGCAGTTTCGAAATTATTTTCTACCCATCCGCCAATCGAAGAGCGGATTGCGCTATTACGCGCGATGGAGCGGGAATACTAATTTAAAGCTGGTACCTTCACCGAGTTTTGAATCAACGCTGACATGCCCGCCATGTGCGCGCATTACGGCATCAACAATTGATAACCCTAACCCGGTACCTTCTTGGCCAGTGCGTGAACGTGATTTGTCGGCGCGGTAAAAACGCTCGAAAATCTTTTCACGATCTTGGTCGTTTAACCCTGGTCCGTTATCTGAAACTGTAACTGATACCGCATTTTCTTCTTCGGTTACAACGACATTTATTTTCGTTCCAGCTGGCGTATGAACCCTGGCATTTGCCAATAAATTAGCAACTACTTGATGAATTCGATTTACATCGCCGACCACATAAATTTCTTCGCCCGCATCAACAGTAATCGGATGATCAGGTCCGGCAGCGCGAGCTGATGCAACGGATTCGGCAACCACCGAACTGATATTTACTGGTTCTTGTTTCATTTCGCGTGATTGATCTAATCGGGCAAGTAATAACAAATCTTCAACTAAGTGGCCCATGCGAATTGATTCATTTTCAATTCGACTAATTAATTCTTTAGTTTCGGCTTCACCTTTGACTGCGCCTTGGCGATAAAGTTCGGAAAATCCGCGAATCGCAGTTAGCGGGGTTCGCAATTCATGGCTGGCATCGGCCACGAAGCGACGTAATTTACTTTCGCTAGCAACTCGGACCGAGAATGAATCTTCGATACGCGACAACATGCCATTTAATGATTTAACTAATCGACCGACTTCAGTATTTGGCTTTGATTCTGGCATGCGGGCAGATAAATCACCACTGGCGATCTGTTCGGCAGTTCCTTCGACATCATGAAGTGGCCGCAGACCTACGCGAATCACCGCGCGCGAAGCCAAAGCAATGACAAATAGCGCAATTAACCCAATCAAAATAAACCAAGCTTGCAGTTGTTTCACTAATTTTTGAACGCTATCTAAGCTCTGGGCATAAATAACATAACCACCAGTATTTGGCAGGCGCTGGGTAATTACTCGAAATTTAGGATTGGAATCTTCGATCGTAAATGGCTGATTATTGGTAACTTCAATTTCATTTAAATAATCCGTTACTTGGCTCCGGTTTAAATCGCCACCTAAACCACCGACTAAATTTCCGTTGGCATCAATCACTGTTGCCGAAATTGTGGAAGGTAATCGACGAAGTGGATTGCCATTGCGCTTTGGTCGAGGCGCTGGGCGATCATCGTCATCTGGTAGTTCTTGCGCTTCGGTTTCGATACCAGTTCGATCTAATCGCATCGTGGTACCGCCAGCAATATTTGTTAATTGCTCATCGACTTGCGAAACCAAATAGCCGCGCATCGTTACGGTGGCTAAGCCAAAAATCGCCGAGAAACTTATCGCTGATAATAAAACAATACCGAGCGTTAATCGGTTACGTAACGACCAGCGATTAAAAGGCGATTGCATCTAGTGATTATTTCTTAGGTGGGATTCGTAGTCGGTAACCCACACCGCGAACGGTATGAATTAATGGTGGATCGTAGATGTCAATCTTTTTACGCAAGTAGGAAACATAAGTTTCAACGATGCCGGCATCGCCACGGAAGTCGTACTGCCAGACGTGATCCAAAATCTGTGATTTCGAAACGACGCGATCGGCGTTAATTAATAAATATCGAAGCAATAAATATTCAGTAGGCGATAGGTCAATTAAATGGCCAGCCCGACGAACTTCGTGTGTTGCTTCGTCGATCTCTAAATCGGCAAACCGAATTTTTTCATCATCAACTTTTGATTCGACCACACCTGTGCGGCGCAGCAACGCTTTGATTCGCGCAACAAGTTCTTCCAAACTAAATGGTTTGGTCATGTAATCATCGCCGCCAATTGTTAAGCCGGCGATCTTGTCTTCCATGCCATCTTTGGCAGTTAAAAATAGAACGCCAATATTTTGGCCTTCGTTTCGAATCTGTTTGCAAACTTCGAAGCCATCGATATCTGGCATCATCACATCAAGCACCATGGCATGTGGCTTAAATTCTTCAGCGGCGGTTAACGCCTCGGCACCGTTAGCTGCAGTGCGAACTTCAAATCCAACAAAGCGCAGCCCGGTGGCAATCAGATCGCTGATGCTCTGCTCGTCATCAACGACCAGTACCCGATATTTGCTGTTCTCCATGGATCGAAGGTTGCTCCCGAATGCTTAGAAAAGGCTGAGAACTAACCCTAGGTCTCACGGGAATATCTGGCCACTCCCAGGGGTTCTTATGAACAGTTGAGTCGCCCCGGCTCAAGATTTTTAACAAAATTAAGCAGTAATGAGGAGAAATTAAATATGGCAAGAGCAGTAGGAATCGACCTAGGTACAACTAATAGTTGCGTCTCGGTTCTAGAAGGTGGCGAGCCAACCGTTATCGCCAACGCAGAAGGCGCTCGCACCACCCCATCGATCGTTGCATTCGCAAAGAATGGCGAAGTTCTAGTTGGTGAAGTGGCAAAGCGCCAATCAGTCACCAACGTCGAACGCACCATCCGTTCAGTTAAGCGCCACATGGGCACTAGCTGGAATATTGATATTGATGGCAAGAAGTACACATCCCAAGAAATTAGCGCACGTGTTTTGCAAAAGTTAAAACGCGATGCCGAAAGTTATTTAGGCGAGACCGTAACCGATGCAGTTATTACCGTGCCGGCTTACTTCAATGATGCCCAGCGCCAAGCAACTAAAGAAGCTGGCGAAATTGCTGGTCTTAACGTGCTTCGCATTATCAACGAACCAACTGCAGCAGCGCTCGCATATGGTTTAGATAAAGGCGATAAAGAACAGACCATTTTAGTTTTCGACTTAGGTGGCGGAACGTTCGACGTTTCACTACTTGAAATCGGTGATGGCGTAGTCGAAGTTAAAGCAACCAATGGCGATAACAACCTTGGTGGCGATGACTGGGATCAAGCGCTAGTTGATCACTTAGTTTCAACTTTCAAATCTAAAAATGGCATTGATTTAACTAAAGATAAGATGGCGATGCAGCGCGTTCGTGAAGCTGCCGAAAAGGCGAAGATTGAACTATCTTCATCGCAATCAGCTTCAGTTAATTTGCCATACATCACGGTAGATGCCGAGAAGAATCCATTGTTTATGGATGAAACAATTACTCGCGCCCAATTCCAACAACTAACTGCAGATCTTCTAGCTCGATGCAAGAAGCCATTTGAAGCAGTGTTGAAAGATGCCGGAATTCCAATTTCAAAGATCAATCACGTGGTACTTGTTGGTGGTTCAACTCGTATGCCAGCAGTTGTTGATCTAGTTAAGGAACTTGCTGGAAAAGAGCCAAATAAAGGCGTAAACCCAGATGAAGTTGTTGCCGTTGGTGCTTCACTTCAAGCAGGTGTCTTAAAGGGCGAAGTCAAAGATGTCTTGCTACTAGATGTAACTCCGCTTTCACTTGGTATCGAAACCAAAGGTGGCGTTATGACTAAGTTGATCGAACGTAACACCACAATTCCGACTAAGCGCAGCGAAGTCTTTACCACTGCTGATGACAATCAGCCAGCGGTACAGATTCAAGTTTTCCAAGGTGAGCGCGAAATGGCTGCTTATAACAAGCGCCTCGGAATGTTTGAATTAACTGGACTGCCACCAGCACCACGTGGCGTGCCACAGATCGAAGTTACTTTCGATATCGATGCTAACGGAATTGTTCACGTATCAGCTAAAGATCTTGGCACTGGTAAAGAACAGAGCATGACCATCACTGGTGGCTCAGCGTTATCGAAGGAAGATATCGAGCGCATGATGAAGGATGCCGAATCGCATGCCGAAGAAGATAAAAAGCGTCGGGAAGAAGCCGAAGTTCGCAACAACGGTGACTCACTTCTTTATCAAACCGAGAAATTCTTAAAAGAGAATGTTGACAAGTTAAACGAAGGCGAAGCCGCAGCTAAAAAGAGCGAAACTGAAAGCGCACTTGCTGAATTAAAGAAGGCGCTGGAAGGAACCGACATCGAAAGCATTAAGAGCGCAACTGAAAAAGTTGCAACTCTGAGCCAAGGTCTAGGTGCCGCACTTTATGCAGCTAACGCCGCGCAATCTGCACCACAAGGATCACCATCAGGTGATGAAGGTGTGCAAGATGCCGAGATCGTTGACGAGCAGTGAGTGACGAAGAGGTAACCACTACTGAAGAAGTTAAAGATCCAACAGTTGCCTTAACTGAAGATCTCCAACGACTTCAAGCTGAATACGCTAACTACCGCAAGCGCGTCGAACGAGATCGCGCGCTTGCGAGTGAGTTAGGTATGGCCGCAGTTCTCACCGAACTACTTTCAATTCTGGATGACATTGATCGCGCCAGCGAACATGGCGAATTGCAAGGTGGTTTTAAAGCGGTGGCGGATCAAATTGCGGCAATTACCAATCGACTTGGTTTGGAAAAATTCGGAACTGAAGGTGAAGAATTTGATCCGCAAATTCATGAAGCGCTGATGCACGAAACTTCTAGCGAAGTATCAGTTGCGACGGCCTCAAAGATTTTGCAACCAGGTTATAAATTTAAAGATCGCATTTTGCGCGCTGCGCGAGTTGCGGTTACTGATCCAGAACAGTAATTAAGAAAGTTAAATTCAATGGCGGCGCGGGATTTATACGAGAAGGATTTCTACAAGATTCTTGGCGTATCTAAAACCGCGCCGGCCGATGAAATTAAGAAGAAATACCGCGCACTTGCGCGTGAACTGCACCCGGATAAGACCAAGGGCGATGCCAAGCTAGAAGAGAAATTTAAGGCTGTTTCCGAGGCCTACGACATTCTGTCCGATCCAAAAAAGCGCGCCGAATATGACGAAGCGCGCTCGTTATTCGAACGCGGGGGAATGCCACGCGGTGGCGCAAATTTCCAAGGCGGCGATTTTGGTGATTTCTTTGGCGGCGGTAATCCAAATGATTTATTTGCCAATTTATTTGGTGGCGGTCGTCGCGGTCCACGCAAAGGACAAGATTTACAAACTGAAGCAACAATTTCCTTTCGCGAAGCGGTACAAGGTACAACTTTAGAACTGCGATTAAATACCGATGGCCGCAATTACCAAAACGTTTCAGCTCGCGTTCCAGCTGGCGTAAACGATGGCGCAAAAATTAGAGTTAAAGGAAAAGGCGCACCTGGTGAAGCCGGTCCGGGTGATTTATTTATTTACTTGCATGTTAAACCGCATCCAATTTTTGGACGCAAAGGCGAGAACCTAACTTTAGATTTACCAGTTACCTTTGCTGAAGCAGCCCTTGGCGCCGATGTAAAAGTTCCAACGCTCGAAGGTGGCGAAGTAACGCTGCGCATTGCGCCAGGTACTCAAAATGGTCGCGTCCTTCGCGTTAAAGGAAAAGGCGTTAACAAAGGCGGCGCAACTGGCGATTTATTAGTAACCATTGATGTGCAAGTGCCTCGAATTTTGGAAGGTAAAGCTGAACAAGCAATTAAAGATTTCGCGGCAGCAACTGAAAAACATGATGTGCGAAAAGAATTTAGAGAGCGAGCTAAATCATGAGCTTTCCAAATATGGATGAAAATCAACCACTTTATGTAATTTCAGTTGCGGCGGAGTTATCTGGTTTACATCCACAAACGCTGCGCCAATATGATCGCTCTGGTTTAGTTTCGCCATCACGCACCAGTGGTCGCAATCGCCGCTATTCATTGCGCGATATCGCGCTGCTTCGCACGATTCAATCGTTAGTCGCTGAAGGCATAAACCACGTCGGCATTAAACGAATTATTGAAATGGAATCTGCCATTGCTAATTTATCGATGGAAGTTGCGCGCTTACGGATTGAAGTTAATGGACTTCTAGCTGAAAAGAGCCCAAAAGCGCTGACTTACACTGCCGATAAGTAAGATTCGGCGCATGAGTTCTAAAGACCAATTACGCGAAGAAATCAAAAATAAGGCGGTAGTTCACGGAAAAGTAATTCTTTCTAGCGGAAAAGAAGCCGATTACTACGTTGATTTGCGTCGCGTAACCCTGGATCACATTGCCGCACCGCTAATTGGTGAAGTGATGCTCGATTTAACTAAAGATTGGGATTACGAAGCAGTTGGCGGTTTAACACTTGGCGCCGATCCAGTTGCAACGGCGATGATGCATGTTGCAGCAAAGCACGGAAAGAAATTAGATGCCTTCGTAGTTCGTAAAGCCGAAAAAGCTCATGGACTACAACGCCGAATTGAAGGACCAGATGTTAAAGGTAAGAAAGTTTTAGCAGTTGAAGATACTTCGACAACTGGTGGTTCAGTTTTAACTGCGGTAGACGCCCTAAAAGAAGCTGGCGCGATTGTGGTTGGCGTTGCCGTAATTGTCGAACGAGGTGCTGCGCCGAAAATTAAAGAAGCAGGATTTGAATACCGCGCTGCTTATCAATTAGCGGATCTTGGACTTAACTAATTCGATTGCAACTGGGATAAAACTAATTGCAATAATCAAAGCAATTATCGGCAATAAATATTTATCTACCGATCCTGAAAGTTTCTCACCTAGTACCAAACCCAGGGTCATTACACCTTCGGTCCAGATAATTGCCCCAGTCACGTTGTAAATAAAAAACTTTCGCGCTGGTACATGCAAA
>JBDKLQ010000007.1:0-4851 GCA_039795555.1 Actinomycetota bacterium | reverse complement strand
TGGCTCAAATCTTCACGTCGAAGGTCACAACTTTGCACCTTCGTTTTCAATTTGGACCACGATTGAAGAATGTCTCAACCCGCCAATTGTTTGGGAAGATGGACGTGGTTGGTTTACGACCGAACCATTTAGTGAATTAGAAATCTTTGATTTTCCAGAAGGCATCGGTCCGGTGGAATGTGTAAACGTAGAACACGAAGAAGTTGTTCTAATTCCGCAAAAAGTCGATGCAAAAAAAGTTAACTTTAAATATGGGCTTGGCGCACAATTTATTTCAACTTTAAAAACAATTCATATGCTTGGACTTGACCGAAAAGAAATCGTTGACGTTCAAGGTGTTTCTGTTGCACCACGAGATTTGCTCACCGCATCGTTACCTGATCCAGCAACATTGGGAGAACGAATGCGCGGCAAAACTTGTGCCGGCGCACTCGTTAAAGGTTTGGACAAATCCAGCAAACCTTATGCTTGCTACATTTATAACGTCGTCGACAATGAATGGTCGATGAAGGAATATGGTGACCAAGCTGTAGTTTGGCAAACCGCAATTAACCCAGTTATTGCAATGGAATTAATCCATAAGGGAATTTGGAAACCAGAAGGCGTAAATGGGCCAGAATGGTTTGACCCAAAACCATTTTTAGATTTATTGGAAACATATGGAACCACGTGGCAAATACGTGAGGAAGATGCAACTGGTATAAAGCCGTAGTGAGCGATTTTGACGTAATTGTCATCGGATCTGGCTTTGGCGGATCTGTGGCAGCGCTGCGTCTAGCTGAAAAAGGTTACCGCGTCTGTGTTTTAGAAGCTGGTGCAAGATTCGAAGATAAAGATTTTCCAAAAACTTCGTGGCGATTACATAAATTCTTATACGCCCCCAAATTAGGGTTAAAAGGTATCCAACGAATTCATGCGCTCCCTAATGTTTTAGTTCTAGCAGGTGCCGGCGTTGGTGGCGGCTCTCTTGTCTATGCAAATACGTTGTATCAACCTAGCGATGAATATTTCAATGATGAGCAGTGGCGAGACATCACGGATTGGAAAAGTGAATTAGCTCCTTGGTATGAATTGGCGCGAAAAATGTTAGGTGTAGCTCAAAATCCCTATTTTTCACCAAGCGATCAGGCTATGTTGGAAGTCGCGCGCGAAATGGGCGTAGAAGAAACATTTCAATTGGCGCCACTCGGTATCTACTTTGGCAAAGAGAAAGTCGACCCTTACTTTGATGGCCTTGGACCAATTAGAAGTGGCTGCACACAATGTGGCGCTTGCATGACTGGATGTCGTTTAAATGCCAAAAATACTTTAGTTAAGAACTATTTAGCACTTGCGGAAAAAATTGGCGTCGAAATTAGACCAATGAACACAGTGACTCAAATCGAGAACTTTAATGGGCATTGGCAAATCAAGGTTAAAAAATCTTCGAGTTGGTTGCCGATTTATAAAACTTTAACTGCCGATCAAGTAATAGTAGCTGCCGGTACTTACAATACCCAAAAACTCTTACATCGAATGAAGGTTAAGAATAAGCTCCCGAGAATTTCAAATTCATTAGGCAAACTTTCTCGGACAAATAGTGAGGCACTAGTTGGCTCCATCATGCCGAAAAAAAACTTTGATTTCACAAAAGGATCCGCTATCACTTCTTCGTTTTGGCCAGATAGCCGTACCCATGTGGAACCAGTTAGATATGGCAAAGGTTCTAATTCAATGGCACTTATGCAGACAATAATGACTGATGGAAATTCAAATCGCTTTATTCAGATTTTTAAAACTTTAATAACTAAACCGCTTACTATTTTTCGTATTATGAATATCAGAAATTGGAGTGAGCGTTCGGTAATAGCTTTGATTATGCAAAATGTCGATAGCGCGATAACAACTGGCATGAAACGCAGTATTTTTGGCTGGCGCTTCACTTCGAAAAACAATGCTCAAAATCCAAATGCGACCTATATACCTGCTGCAAATAAGACTGCAGAAATAATTGCGCGAAACTACGGCGGAGTTCCTGCCGGCACAATCGGAGATTTAATCGGTGCACCGTTTACGGCACACTTTGTTGGCGGCTGCGTAATTGGAACGAATGAAAATTCTGGTGTGATTGATCCGTATCATCGAGTATGGAATTACCCAACACTTCACGTTGTTGACGGATCAGCAGTAACTGCCAATTTGGGAGTTAATCCATCATTAACAATTACTGCCCAGGCAGAGCGAGCATTTTCGATGTGGCCGAATTTTGGAAATATAGATCTGCGACCAAGTCAGGGTGAGCCATATCAACGGATTACGCCGATTAAACCAATCAATCCATTATTTCCAAAATAGTTAGATTAGGGACTTCCCTATTGCTTAGATAGCTGCCCAACAATTGACTAATTAGTTGTGGGCTTTGTTATAAGAATTTTGCCAAGCATTTTTCTTGGCTTAGCAATTTTTCTGGGAAATAATTTTTATATTGCCGCTGGTCTTGCTGTTTCATTGACCGCATTCACCGCGAAATTTAAGGCCGGTATGTTCTTTGCGCTAGCTGCAATCTTTTGGAGCACTGGCGTTGCCCTAATAAATTGGCCAACAATTTCAAATCTTGGTTATCTTGTGTTTTATCCATTTTTGTTCATCGCTATCCCGAAATTGTTTCAAATTAATCGCGAGAGCAATTTAGTTAATTTGATTGATTCAGCAATACTTGTGTTAGGAATCAGCACCTTGAGCGCTGGATTGATCATCGACGAAAGTCAAAGTTTCTTTCAAACTGTATTTTTGATTGCAGACTTGATAATTCTGGTCTGGACCTATTACTGCGCCGTTCGCAGACCGTTGACTATGAACAGTGCCTTAATTTCAATTGGTTGCTCAATTTTCACAGCAACAGATTTTCTCTTTTTGAATAATTTAGATTCGTATTACTTGGGAAGTTGGCTCGACTATGGTTGGTTAATTGGTTTTATTTTGATTGCCGAAGCCCAATATCATCGTGGCATTAGTTCGGCACCATTTAATTCGCTACACCCGATATATATTGGCTTGTCAATAATTTTGGCGATTGCCGTACTCTCGGTAATAACTATCTCGCCAGGGACCATCTCTGGCTATTTAATAATCCCGGCAATAATTATTTTGTTCATTGGCTTTGCGCGAATGATGATCGCCTTGAAAAAATCTGAAAATTTGGCGGCTGAACAACAACTGGCTCGAATTGATGATTTAACGGGCTTACCAAATCGCCGTCGGTTTATTGCTGAATTAGATCGCTTCAACAATGGTTCGCTCCTGTTATTGGATTTAGATGGCTTTAAACCAGTAAATGATCAATTCGGTCACGAAACTGGCGATCGCTTGCTTCGTCAAATTTCATCAAGATTTCGAAAAGCAATTCCCGATGATTCTCTTATCGCCAGATTGGGTGGCGATGAATTTGGTGTTCTCACCAACGAAGATTATGAAGCAGCGCTCGAGCTTGCGATGGCGCTCCGTGCCACCTTAAGTTATCCATTCAACATCGATGGTCAGCAGATTTCAGTTGGCGTAAGCGTTGGATGTGTTTCAAATAACGGCAGCGCCGATCTCATGCGCCGAGCCGATACTGCGATGTATCAAGCCAAGCGGAGTGGAATTGGTGTGTGGGGCGAAGCGAAATAGGATTTGCCCGACTTTAATTCAACCTAGAAAGTCAAGAACGGGGTCTAATTGTCCGAAAAATTCCAAGGTCGAATCCTTGTTTTAGGTGCAGGTTCAGTTTCGCAATGCACATTGCCGCTTCTAATAGAACACTTAGTTGATGCTAAACAAATTACGATCATGGATCCTCGTGACAATCGAAAACGCGTACAAACTTCGCTAGATAAAGGCGCAACCTACATCCAGGAAGAAATTACAAAAGAAAATTTAGATTCAAAGTTAAATCATTACTTAAAAGCGGGCGACTTTCTTTTAGATTTGGCATGGAACATTGATGCAAATGTGATTTTGCAGTGGTGCCATGATCACGATGTGATGTATCTAAATACATCAGTTGAAGTTTGGAATCCGTACGAAGGTGGCCACTCAATCCCACCGCAAGATCGCACGCTCTATGTTCGCCATATGCGGATGCGCGAAATGAAATCTAAATGGAAAAAGACTGGCCCAACGATGGTGGTCGAACATGGCGCCAATCCAGGTTTAGTCTCGCATTTAGTTAAGAAAGCACTTGTTGATATCGCAAATCGCGCGATTATAGATGGAATTGCAACAAAGGAAGTTGAATCTGCACTTGCATCGGAAAGCTATCCGGCATTAGCGCAAGCGTTAACCGTTAAAGTAATTCATATTGCCGAACGCGATACTCAAATCTCCGATAAACCAAAGCAAGTAAATGAATTCGTAAATACTTGGTCGGTTGAAGGATTTTATGAAGAAGGTGTTGCACCAGCTGAACTTGGTTGGGGTACTCACGAAAAGAAATTACCGGTGAATGCATACACACATTCAAGTGGACCAAAGAATCAAATCTGCATTGCACAACCTGGCGCAAAAACATGGGTTCGCTCTTGGGTGCCAAACTTTGAAATTACTGGGATGGTGATTCGCCATGGCGAAGCATTCACGCTTTCAGATCACTTAACGGTTTGGGATGGCGACAAGGCGGTTTACCGTCCAACAGTTCATTATGCGTACTGCCCAACTGATGCCGCAATTGCTTCGATGCGCGAACTTGAAGGAATGCAATGGAATTTAACGCCTAACCAGCGAATCATGAATGACGAAATCATTTCTGGTGAGGATCGATTAGGTGTTTTATTAATGGGCCATCCATATAAGTCATGGTGGACCGGTTCATTGTTAAGCATTCAAGATGCGCGG
>JBDKLQ010000006.1:0-5852 GCA_039795555.1 Actinomycetota bacterium | reverse complement strand
TCGAATTTGTTAATTCGGTTATTACAAATGATCTGAATCGAATCAATGATGGTCAGGCTCAATATACGTTGCTGTGCAATGAAGCAGGTGGGGTGATAGATGACTTGATCGTCTATCGTTTTAATTCGGACCAAATTTTGATTATTCCTAATGCGGCAAATTGCGAGAAAGTGTTTGAAATATTTAAAAAGGAAGCACCAGCAAATCTGGAATTGGAAAATGCTCACGAAAAATACGCGGTAATTGCGGTCCAAGGTCCAGAATCTAAAAAGCTTTTAGAAAGTTTAGGTATTTCGTTAAATCTGGAGTACATGAGCCATGGGCAATTTAAAATCGAAAATTTCGATCTGATTATTTGCCGCACTGGTTATTCCGGAGAACATGGCTATGAACTTTTGCCTAAAGTCGAAAACGCACTTGCGATTTGGGATCTATTGGTGGCCAATGGCGTGCAAGTCTGTGGTCTTGGTAGCCGAGATACGTTACGAACTGAGATGGGCTATCCACTTCACGGCCAGGATTTATCACCGACGATTTCGCCAGTTACTGCGGGAAGTAGTTGGGCAGTAGGTTTTGATAAACCAACTTTTCATGGCGCGACTGCGCTCCGAAACGAGAAGGCAGCCGGTTCAAAGCAAAAATTACGAGGGTTGAAATTGTTAGATCGTGGAATTCCTCGGGCACATATGAAGGTAATAGAAGTCGGAACTGAAATTGGAGAGGTGACCAGCGGAACATTTTCGCCAAATTTAAAGGTGGGAATTGCGCTAGCTCTAATTGATTCGAAATATGTAATCGGGGATCAAGTCAAAATCGATATTCGCGGAAAAGAAACGGCAGCCGAGATTGTTCGACTACCGTTCGTCGAAAGCCACGTTAAATAGTTTTTCCGTTAGATTTTTTCGCCAACTTTTACCTGTGGCCGCGGCGTTCTTGTTCGGCGCATCAAGATTGATCTTGACCAGGCGTATCGCCCTAATCCTCTAGTAGTCGTTTCCGGAAAACGTTTCAAAACTTCGCGCTTTAATCGGCGCGACATAATAATTCCATCAATAATTGCCGCAACAATTGTGGCGTACATCAATGCAATTGAAGCTAGGGCAACAGTTTGATTTCTAATCATTGAAAGTAAAAAGACAATAAAAACTAGTGGTAGAAACAATTCACCGACGCTTCGACGTGCATCTACATAATTTCGGACAAATTTGCGAACTGGACCGCGATCACGGGCGGGCAAGGCAGCTTCATCGCCACGCAAAAATGCAGCACGGGCGTCCGCACGCGAACGGCGCAACGCTTCCTTCTGTGCTCGTTTCTCTCCTTTGGTCCGAGCCGGAGCTAGCAAGGATCGACGATTTGCTGCTTCAGCATCTTTACGTTTGCGGGTAGGTTCTTTTTTCTCAGCCATGTCCGTCCTTTACTTCAAACTCAACATTCTTTCGAGTGCAAGTTTTGAATTATGTTTTACTTCATCGTTTACTTTTATGACATTTACTTCTCGACCTGCAACCAAAGTCTCCATGGCCCAAACCAAATGTGGCAAATCAATCCGATTCATGGTGCTGCAATAACAGACGGTTTTATCGAGGAAATGAATCTCACGATCTGGATATTTGTCGGCCAAGCGCTTAACTAAGTTCAATTCGGTGCCAATTGCCCATTTTGATCCCTTTGGCGAATTTTCGATGGTACGAATAATGTGTTCAGTCGAACCAACGACATCAGCAACTTGAACAACTTCATGTTGGCACTCTGGATGAACCAAAATTTTTATATCTGGAATTCGATTTCGAAATTCGACGACATTTTCCAGTGAAAATCGACCATGCACACTGCAATGACCTCGCCACAAAATTACTTTCGCTTTTATGATCTCGTCATCAGTTAAGCCACCATTTGGTTTCCATGGATTCCAGACCACGCAATCGGTTATGGAAAGACCTAATTGCAAAACTGCGGTGTTTCGCCCTAGATGTTGATCTGGCAGAAAGAATACTTTCTCGCCTTGGGTATAAGCCCACTCCATTACAGATTTGGCATTTGATGAAGTGCAAATTGATCCACCATTTTCACCAGTAAAACTTTTGATTGCCGCCGAAGAATTCATGTAAGTAACTGGAATTGTTTTCTTTGAAATTCCTAATTTTTCAAAATGGTTCCAAGCAGTCATTACTTGGTTGGCTGTGGCCATGTCTGCCATAGAACAGCCTGCTGCTAAATCAGGCAAAATTACTTTTTGATTTGCACTAGTCAAAATATCGGCGCTCTCAGCCATGAAATGGACACCGCAGAAAATTATGTACTCCGAATTTGGCGAAGCAGCAGCCGCTTGAGCTAATTTAAATGAATCACCGGTGATGTCGGCCCATTGAATAACTTCATCACGTTGATAGTGGTGGCCAAGTATCAGTGCGCGCGAACCCAGCACTTCTCTCGCTTTTTGAGCCCGATTTAATAGATCCGGATCACTAGGTGCTGGCAATTCACCGGTGCAAGAAACGCCACGTTCGCTACCCAAGTCAGCGCCTTGGCCGAGTAGTAGTAATTGCTGAAGTGACATGGGCATATTCTCATAGCTTTATGCGTTTATGTCTAAAGCGGATTGAATACCTAAATTTAGGTAGAATCAGCAGGTAAGTTTTAAGGAGAGAGATATGTCAGAAGCAACCGGCATTGTTTTAACAGATGGCGCGTCTGAAAAAGTAGCTGCGCTATTGGCTCAGGAAGATCGCAATGATTTATACCTGCGCGTGGCAGTACAGCCAGGAGGTTGCTCAGGGTTGCGCTATCAACTCTTCTTCGATGATCGTGCAATGGATGGCGATGTTGAGAAAAAATTTGGTGAAGTTCGTGTAGTTACTGACAAAATGTCAGAGCCATATTTGATGGGTGCGACTATTGATTTTGTTGACACCATCGAGAAGCAGGGTTTTACAATTGATAATCCAAATGCGCAAGGTTCATGCGCATGCGGCGATTCGTTTCACTAATTCGTAAACTTCCGCTTCGGTTGTTTGATCATGCAAAGTAATTCTTAAATTCCCATTATTTGGCAATCCCATAGCCGCAAGAGTTCGACTTGGCCGCAAATCGTCAGCGCTACAAGCCGAACCAGTTTCAACATAAATTCCCACTTCATCCAATTGGCGCACCAACATTTCACCGTTGGTCTCTGCAAATCCAATTGTTACTAAGTGCGGCATCCCAATTGGTTCTGGAATTGCAAATTGGGAAAGTTCGCTCCTAATTATTTTATTTAAGCGCAAGATCTCGGCATCTTTCTTCTCGCGATCTACGACAAATTCCTCTAGCGCAATTGCGGCGCCGACTAAAAGTGGAAGCGAATAAGTTCCTGGTGATTTTTCGGCGCCAACATGGGGTAGTGGGTAGTTCCAATCTCGTTCATTATTTAGCGCCAAGAAGGAAATGCCCGTCGGCCCACCCCAACTCTTTGCTTCAAAAGCGGCGCTAGCCCAATTTTTCGGTAATGAAACTCGCGCGCCAGATGCCGTGGCATCACAGGCTATTAAACCCGTTGCAATATTTTGATTTTGAATAATTCCAGTCTCTGGGTTTGCCACTTGGAAGGCGAAGACATCGGCATTCGGTTTATGAGTTATTTGACCATCACGATTAACTTCAAGCGAAGTTGAATTGGGAAAAGATTTTCCGATCGCCATCACTTCGCGGCGATCTCTAACTGAGTGAGCGAATTTAGAATTTGGTTTTAAAAATCCTAAAATCGAAAATTGAATCGCAATTGACACATCAGAGTACGGAATCAAATTTGGAATACCGAGAATTGATGAAATTTGATCGAGTGCGCTATCTCTAAGCGCCCGGGCTTTGGCTGCTAAGTGGGTTTGCTTATTCGGGTCGACCCAACCAGCTTGCCCAGATTGCAGGGCAGTATTTATCGCAGATAAAACGGCAGGAGAGAGCGGAGCTTCAGTATGAAAATTTCCTGTGACCGAACCCACGATAGGGAAGGTTACTCGCCGAATTAGTCTGTGCGCGAACCACCACTATTCTTAGCCATATGCGTAAGGGAAAGTTAGCGGTCGCCATCGCCGGGTTGGCGCTAACACTTTCTGGTTGCAATGTTTATGGTTTTGAATCCGATTTATCTAGCGTAAATGAAGCTTCACATGGTTTATGGCGCGGGGCTTGGCTAGCGGCCGCAGTGGTTGGAATTTTCACGGCAATTTTAATTTTGTGGCCGGTTGTTTTTCATCGTCGCAAAGCCGGAGATCCGGAATATCCGAAGCAATCGCAGTACAACATTCCGGTAGAAGTTGCCTACACCGTAATTCCATTTTTAATCGTGGCTGTGCTCTTTGCTTTTACAGCTAAAGCTGAAACCACGATTACTGCTAAACAGCCAGACAAAGTTCAACACGAAATTACGGTTAACGCGATTCAGTGGTCATGGCAATTTACCTATCCTGAAGCTGGAGCTGACGCAACGGTAACTGGCACGCCAGCTCAAGCACCTACGCTCTATTTGCCTCAAGGCGAACGGGTTCGATTTACGATTACAGCCAATGATGTTGTTCACGGATTTTGGATTCCGGCGTTTATGATTCAAATGCAGAATTTGCCAGGCGTGACAAACCATTTGGAATTTACGGCTAATAAATTGGGCGAATATCCAGGGCGATGCAATATTTTGTGCGGACGAAGCCATTCGCAAATGCTTTTCAAAGTTAAAGTTGTAACTCCAGCGGAGTATCAAAATTACTTAAGCACCTTGAAGGTAGGCGCATAATGACAACCTATGCCAATCCACCAGTAATCGCTCCAAAGTATGAACCGCTGAAACCGACTAATAAAGGTCGGTTATTTGTAAAATGGATTACCTCCACGGATCATAAAACCATCGGTTACATGTATTTAATTACCTCATTTGCGTGGTTTTTAATTGGTGGCTTATTAGCAATGGCGCTGCGCGCAGAATTAGCTCGACCAGGTTTGCAATTTTTATCTAACGAGCAGTACAACCAGATTTTCGCAATGCACGGCACAATCATGTTGCTCATGTTTGCAACGCCACTCTTTGTCGGGTTCGCTAACGTAATCATGCCGCTGCAAATTGGCGCAGCCGATGTGGCCTTCCCACGTTTAAATATGTTGTCATTTTGGTTATATTTCTTCGGCTCGGCGATGGCCGCATCTGGATTCTTGACTCCAGGTGGCGCAGCCTCATTTGGTTGGACTGTTTATGCGCCACTTTCTAGCACTACTTATTCACCAGGAATCGGTGCCGATCTTTGGATTACCGGTCTGGCAATTGGTGGTGTTGGCACAATTTTGGGTGGCGTAAATTTCATCACCACAATTTTTACAATGCGCGCACCAGGTATGACGATGTTTCGCATGTCAATCTTTTCCTGGAACGTACTTCTTACTTCGATTTTGATTCTTCTTGCGTTCCCACCTTTGGCAGCTGCGTTACTTGGTTTGGAATCAGATCGACAATTTGGATCGCATATTTTTGATCCGGCAAATGGCGGCGCGATGTTGTTTCAGCATCTCTTCTGGTTCTTTGGCCACCCAGAGGTTTACATTCTGGCGCTACCATTTTTTGGAATTGCAACTGAAATTTTGCCGGTATTTAGCCGCAAACCTGTCTTTGGCTACAAAGGATTAATAGCGGCGACGATTGCAATTTCAGCGCTCTCAGTTTCAGTTTGGGCGCACCATATGTTTGCAACTGGCCAAGTGCTTTTGCCATTCTTCTCATTTATGACATTTTTAATTGGCGTGCCAACCGGGGTTAAATTCTTCAACTGGATTGGAACGATGTGGCGTGGTTCGATTTCATTCGATACGCCGATGCTTTGGATTGTGGG
>JBDKLQ010000005.1:0-3404 GCA_039795555.1 Actinomycetota bacterium | reverse complement strand
GGAAACATAGTTTCTGGCCAAATTTCGAACGGCAGTAAAAAAGATATGTATCGACCTTATCTTCATCTAATGGCTCGAAGCCCAAAGTTAAAATTTTTTCAATATCGTAATGACCCAGAGTTAGAAATAAACGGTCACATTTCAATGTCGGGCGAGAATTTAGAGGTGTTGATTGAAGAAATTCAGCATGCCCAAGATTACTTCAGTGGCGTTATTGAGGATTAATTACTTCGACCAAGTGCGTGAAAATGCCACCCATTTGCTCGATATTTTTCACGGTCCAACATATTACGCCCATCAATTAAATTCTTGTCTGCGACCAAATCGCCAAGTTTGGCTGGGTCCAATTCTCGGTACTCTCGCCATTCTGTTAGATGCAGAATCAAATTAGCCCCGGTCACACATTTTTCTAAGTTTGATTCATAATTCAATTTTGGAAAACGAGCGCGGGCGTTTTCAATTGCTTTCGGATCATGAACTGTCACTTGGGCCCCAGCTTCAGATAGTTGTAACGAAATATCGAGCGCAGGAGAATCACGCACATCGTCGCTATCGGGTTTAAATGCTGCTCCTAAAACTGCAATTCGAAGTGATTTTAAATCTGTTGTGAATTCACTTCGAACTACATCGATTAAGCGCTGGCGCGCCCGCAAGTTGATTGCATCAATATCGCTTAAAAACTCTAGTGCTTGACTTGCACCTAGTTCTTCGACTCGGGACATAAATGCTCGGATATCTTTCGGAAGGCAACCACCACCGAATCCAATTCCGGCTTGCAAGAATCGATTTCCAATTCGAGGGTCATGTCCGATTGCCTCAGCTAAAACTTTTACATCGCCCCCAGCAGCTTCACAAACCTCAGCCATCGCGTTAATAAACGAAATTTTGGTGGCTAAAAACGAATTCGCTGCCACCTTAACAAGTTCTGCAGTAGGCAAGTCTGCGCGAATCCAAGGCGTATTTTCAGCCAGATTCTTTTTGTAAACCTCGCGTAAAATATTTTCAACGCGGTCGCTGGTTACTCCCACAACTAACCGATTTGGATGAAGCGTATCTTCGACCGCAAATCCTTCCCGCAAGAATTCTGGGTTCCAAGCAAGCTCGGCTTGGGGCGCCAAATTTGCCAATTTTTCGCGCAACATTTGAGCTGTGCCAACCGGAACCGTAGATTTTCCAACTAGCAATGAACCCGGTTTTAAATGGGGCGCAATCGCACTAACTGCCGCTTCGACAAAGGATAGATCTGCCGCCAGACTATTATTTTTTTGTGGCGTGCCAACACATAAAAAATGCACATCACAATCATTGACCACCGAAATATCTGTGCTGAATTTTAGGCGCCCGGATTTAACTTCAGTACTTAGCAACTCTGCTAATCCGGGTTCGTAAAAAGGAAGTGCGCCAGTTTCCAAAATTTTTATTTTTGATGAGTCGGTATCGATTCCGATAGTTTCAAATCCCATATTCGCCATACAGGCTGCATGGGTTGCACCAAGGTATCCAGTTCCAATAACTGAAATTTTTAGAGTCATTATGGCCACAAGTGTATTACTTGAGAGAGCCGCACGGATTTTCGCTTGCGGTTCGAGTCTTGAATTTATCTACCTTTTTTACTGATTTATCAGTCTTATTTTTTACAACATCTATCACTGGTAAATCTTTACGAAGTCTATTCCACAGATCTGGCGCAAGCTCAGGATCCCACAAAACTGCCGACCCAACAGAGGGCGTAAAGTAATTTGTATTAGCAAGAGGGACTGTCAAAGTTCTTACTTTTCCAGGTCTTAGATTTCTGATTTGTTTTGCCAACGTTACTAAATCACCTTGATTTAATTCCGAATCTGTTTGGACCGTCTTCAAAACTGCTTTCAATAAGTTATTAAGTTTTATTGGATTTAACAGCACTCCGGAGCTTGTCGCTTCTCGGAAAACTGCGCTAACAAATTGTTGTTGGCGTTGCATCCGTCCTAAATCACCCATTCCATCAAAGGCACGGGTTCGGACATATTTCAAGGCATCTAATCCGTCTAATCTATGAACTCCAGCAGCCATGACTAGATGGCTTTTCGAATCGTTTATCGGAACTTTGCTACAAACTGTGATTCCACCTAATGCATCCACCATACTTTTAAATCCTAAGAAACTTACTTCAACATAATGATCGATTCGCAAGTTGGTCATCGATTCTAAAGTTTTAATAAGTAATGGCGCGCCACCCCAATTGAAAGCGGCGTTAATTTTTGCTGATGTTTCCGGAATAGATTTCTTGCCATCCATACTTAAATGAGATGGAATTACGGCGTAGGTATCTCTAGGGATTGAAATAATTACTGCTTTATCTCGCTTTTTACTAATGTGAATAAGCATCATAGTGTCAGATCGAGCACCATCTGCAACTTTTCTCGAGCCAACTTTTAATTCTTTAATTTCAGCTTTGGTTAATCCGATGCGAGTATCAGAGCCGACAACTAGATAATTCACTGCAGTTGATACGCGATCAGGGCGGTTAGTTAATTTTCCAAAAACATCAATTCGTTTGATTGATCCGGAAACTTGCCCGAGACCCAGCCAAACGCCGCTAGCGAGCACGACAATTCCCACCGAAGCCCAGGTAAAAATTTTGATTGCGCGCTTGGATTTCACGTGCGAAAGCCTATCGGGGCGATAGCGTGAGCCACGTATGTCGCAGCCCACTAAAGATCAAGTCTCGGTAATTCTTCCAGTTTTAAATGAAGCCGATTATCTGGAAGATGCTCTCGCGCCAATTCTTGGCCAAGAATTTAATGGTGAACTTGAAGTTATTTTGGCAATTGGTCCATCAAAAGATAGAACTTTGGAGATCGCAAAAAAGATTAGCGAACGCGATCCTCGAGTAATAATTGTTGAGAACCCAAGTGGTCGAACTGCCGCTGGATTAAATCTTGCTCTAGCTAAAAGTAGATTTCCAATAATTGTTAGAGTTGATGGCCATTCTGAAATTCCAAAAAATTATGTTTCGACTGCCGTCGAAGTTCTCAAGAAAACCGGTGCCGTAAATGTTGGCGGCATAATGGCAGCACAAGGGCGTGGCTTATTTGAACGCGCGGTAGCAGCGGCAATGCGAAGCTCACTCGGAGTTGGACCAGCTAAATTTCATACCGGTGGTAACGCCGGCGAAGTAGATACGGTTTACCTCGGATCATTTAAGCGGGAAGCCTTACTTGCAATTGGTGGGTTTGATGAAAAATTCACTCGAGCACAAGACTGGGAACTTAATTACCGATTGCGATCCAACGGTGGCAAAATCTATTTTGATCCACGAATGGCTGTCACATATCGACCGCGCCGATCATTAACTGCATTGGCAAAACAATACTTTGAATATGGGCGTTGGCGCCGAGCAGTGAGCAGAACTCATGTTGATA
>JBDKLQ010000004.1:0-3499 GCA_039795555.1 Actinomycetota bacterium | reverse complement strand
CGCCAAGAGTTTTTCTAAAAACTTTTGTAGTTTTTTCGGGCACCCAGCTAGGTAAAACTTTGGCGAAGCTAAGCGCAAAACTAATTACTCTTGTTGCCAATCCCCAATTCCTGGCAAATTGGAACCAGATTTGATCTGTTATTTTTGAATTCTCTACTTTTCGCAGATTTCTAACTAAATCACCAGTATTAATATGGACTGGGCAATAAGTTTCACACATGCCATCAACAGCGCAAGTTTCGATACCGTCATATTGGTAACTTGCATTTAGTTCAGCCACCAACTTGGTTTCGCCTAGAAGTTCGGCACGTTTTATTTCGCGACGAATCACGATGCGCTGCCGTGGCGTTAGCGTTAAATCCTTACTTGGGCAGATGCTCTCGCAGTAGCCGCACTCAACACATAAATCGATTTCCGGCTCAACTTCGTAGGGAATTTTTAAATTTTCAATGTGTTCAGTAGGCGAATCAGAAATTAGAACCCCAGGATTTAACAGATTCTTTGGGTCGATTAAAAATTTAATTTGACGCATTACTTCGTAAAGTTCATCTCCATATTGGCGGCGCACAAACGGAGCCATTATTCGTCCGGTTCCGTGCTCTGCTTTTAAAGTGCCATTCTGTGACAGAACTAAATCAACCAATTCCTCTGTAAATTTCTTGTAGCGAGCCAGACTTTTTGCATCTTCAAATTTTTCGTTCAAAAGAAAGTGGATATTTCCATCTTTCGCATGGCCAAAAATCACTGCGTCGTCATATCCATGTCTTTCAAACATGCGCATCAATTCGCCACAGGTGGCGGCCAGATTTGAAATTGGGACCGCTATATCTTCAAGCAGTGCAGTGGTGCCATTCGGTCGTGCGCTGGCAACAAGTGTGTAAAGGCCGCGGCGAATATGCCAAAGGGAATCGCGCCGATCCCAATCGGAGTCCAATTTTGTGGGCATGACCAATTTCAATCGATCGATTGTTGCTTGGGCATTTCTGGTTAATTCTGGCAAGTTATCTGGTGTTAGTTCGCGAATTTCAACTAACAGCGCTGCTTCGTCGGTGATTTCTAAATCTAATAATTCTTGAGGCGCCTTAGGATCTTTTTGCGCTACTCGTAGCGCTGCGGCATCTAAAATTTCAATAGCGCCAAAATTTGCCTGAATTAAATTTGGAATCGCATCACAAGCACTTGCAAAATCTGGAAAAAATAACAGACCAGTTGCGAAATTAGTTGGCTGTGGCAAAGTATTAAAAACCGCTTCGGCAACAAATGCCAATGTACCCTCGCTGCCAACAATTAAATGGGACAAAATATCAATCGGGCGATCGAAGTCGACAAAAGAATTTAAACCATAACCCATGGTGTTTTTAATTGAATAAAGTTGCGAAATTTTTGATATTGATTCTGGATTTGACCTAATTCGATCTCGTAATTCGATTAATCCCGAATATATTTCAGGTTCTTTGTTTTTAAACTTTTCATCGGAATCGATTTCGCCAGTATCAATTTCGGTTCCACTCGGCAAAATAATTCGTAGCGAATCTAGCGTTTTATAAGTATTAGCATGTGTGCCGCAAGTGATTCCAGAAGAATTATTGGCGATAATTCCACCAATGGTGCAGGCGACAATGCTTGCTGGATCTGGCCCTAAAACTCGCTTATGACGGGCGAGACGCGCGTTGACTGATAATAAAGTTGCGCCTGGTTCCACCGTAACTTTTAAACCATTTTCACCGACCACAATTTTGCGAAAGCTACTTCTAGTATCAATTAAAACTTCGTCGGTACCTGCTTGGCCAGACAAACTTGTGCCGCCTGATCTAAAAGTTACATGTGCCCCATTTTTATATGCAGCTTTCATTACTGCCGCAACTTCGGTTGCGTCCTTCGGAACCGCAACTAATTTTGGTTTTAATAAGTAATGGGATGCGTCGTGTGCAAAAGCTAATAGATCAATCTGGCGACTTTTAACATTTTCACAAACCGAAGAGATTTCTTTAGTGAGACTCACGCGAAACCTGTGATGAAGATGAACCGATTAGAAAATCTAAATCTGCACCCTTATCGGCCTGTTGCACATGATCAATGTATAAGCGTTCCCAACCGCGGCTTGGCTTTGCGTAGCCAGCTAAAGTTGCTTGATTTGGTTTACGTGCTTTTAATTCTGATTCGGCAACATCTAAATCTAACTTTCCGGCTGCTACATCAACAATTATGTAATCGCCGCTTTGCACTAGAGAGAGTGGTCCACCTGCTGCGGCTTCTGGCGAAACATGCAAAATTACGGTGCCGTATGCCGTGCCGCTCATACGGCCATCCGAAATTCGAATTACATCTCGAACCCCTTTTTCCAATAATTTCCTTGGTAGCGGCATATTTGAAACTTCTGGCATTCCTGGATAACCCTTTGGTCCGCAACCACGTAAAACCATAATTGAATTTTCATCTATTTCTAATTTTGGATCATCTAATCGCGAATGGAAATCTTCAATTGAATCAAAAACAACTGCTTTTCCGCGATGCTTCAATAAATTAGGTGATGCGGCTGCGGTTTTAATAATTGCACCATTTGGCGCTAAAGATCCACGCAATACTGAAATTCCCGCATTCTCAATCATTGGTTTTGTGCGCGGATAAATTACATCTTCATCCCAAATCTGAACATTACTTAAATATGAAACAAGTGGTTTACCCGTAACCGTCAGCGCAGTTGGGTCTAATAAATCTTTGACTTCATTTAATACGGCAAGTAAGCCACCTGCCCGATGGAGATCATCCATCAAATATTTACCTGCGGGCTGCAAATTAACTAATAGTGGAACTTTGGCACCAATTCGATGGAAATCATCAAGCGTTAGGTCAATTCCTAATCGACCTGCTATTGCTAATAAATGTACAACTGCATTTGTCGAGCCACCAATTGCAGCTAACGCCACAATTGCATTGTGAAAATTGGCTTTCGTTAAGAAATTACTTGGTTTGCGATCTGATTTAACTAATTCCAAAATTGTTCGACCGGTTTCGTGCGCCGCTTCTAGTAATCGGCTATCTGGTGCTGGCGTTCCGGCTGTTCCAGGTAAAACAGTACCGAGCGCCTCAGCAATTAAACCCATCGTCGATGCAGTTCCCATTGTGTTGCAATGGCCTTTTGATCTAATCATCGAAGATTCAGAATTGAAAAATTCTTCTTTACTGATTACGCCAGCGCGTACATCTTCGCTAAATCGCCAAACGTCAGTTCCGCATCCGAGTGGTTGATTTTTGAAATGGCCAGTAAGCATTGGTCCACCTGGCACCACAATTGCTGGAATATCAACTGAAGCCGCTGCCATTAATAATGACGGAATGGTTTTATCGCAGCCACCTAATAACACCACACCATCAATTGGATTTGCGCGCAACATTTCTTCGGTGGCCATCGCAGCCATATTTCGCCAAAGCATTGCAGTTGGTCGAACTTGAGTTTCGCCAAGTGAAACAACTGGCAATTCAAGAGGAATTCCGCCGG
>JBDKLQ010000003.1:0-37948 GCA_039795555.1 Actinomycetota bacterium | reverse complement strand
CTTCCGTAAATACCAAACGCGATGCTATCTCTGGTGAAATTCGATTAGCGGTTAGGCAGAAGGCAGATTTTTCTGCTTGGGAATATCAAACTTTAGATAGTCCAAGAGAAAATGTTGCCGTTGCCGGCTATGACGTTGATATCGCAAAATCTGGAAAGCAAATTCTGGCCACCTGGATGACGGCACCAACTACCTCAATTCCAAATCCAGATTACATTCGCTGGCAAGTATTGGGCGGCGAAATTATTGCTTCTACTTTAAGTAAATTTGGTAATCCAAATGCCTATTTGGCACTAAATGAAAACTTGTTATTAGTAAATTGTGAATTGCGACTATGTGTGATGGATACCAAGTTAGCAAAAGGAAAATTGGTAAGTTCCTGGCAGTCAGCTGATCCAATCATGGCTGATTGGATCCAATGGAAACGCAATCGCTATGCCGTTGCCGGCATTAACGGAAGACTGGTAGCTCTTAAGTAATTAATTACTTTTTAGCGTTACGGCGCTGAATTCGAGTCTTCTTTAGAAGTTTCTTATGCTTCTTCTTCGCCATGCGCTTGCGGCGTTTTTTAATTACGGAACCCATGGCCGTAGATTAGCGTGAAGTTAATCGATTTAACGAACCGTTCGCCAAAATTACAGCGCCAATTTCATCAGAATAGCCAAAAGCACTTATTTCGCTGCCCATAATCGATTTGCGCCCAATTATCTTTCCTCGGCTATCAAAAGTAATGATTGAAATTTTTCCACCATTCGTAGCAAATACCGCCATGAAATTCTTCTTAGCAGCGACAACTTTTGCCGGCCCGATAGCTGGAAATCGAGTGGTCCAAGTAGGTGCGAAGTTGCTCGTGAATTTTGTAACGACCGCTTCGGTTTTCTTCCCCACAATCGCGCTGCCCCCAAGAAAATAATTAGAAGTTCCGCTAATCCAACGCCGCTCGGCATTTAAGTTACTGCTTCGAACCAAATTTGGTTTAGAAATTTTATAAAGAATGCCATCTCGTTTCGCTGCCAAATTTTTTCCTAAAAGCTTTTCAGCTGAACTGCCCGCAAGATAGTTATTATTTAGCACCACATTAATTTCTGAACTATTTTTACCAATTAGATTTAATTTACTGGTTACGCCATCCCAATTAAGATAAAAGCCGGCAATACCAGATTCGGTCGCCACAGATCCGGCGATTAAATTCCCGAAGGCGCTTTTAACCCAAACTGGAAAACCAACTTCGACTCCTTTGGCTTCTAGTACTTCACCCGAGGTTGAAATTTTCCAGCGCCAAATTTGTGTGGCATTTCCACGAGTAATACTTTGCGGTGTAACTACGACATTATCGGGATTTAACGGTGCACTTGCTGGTGGATTGTCTATTGTTGTGGCAACTGCCCCACTTCCAAAAACTAAGAAATTTCCATCTGAATCTATGGAAGCGGTGCTAACAAAACTCTCTGTTGGGCCCGTTAGTTGAATCTGCGGGCCGCCTTCTAATTGCGCAAATCCATTTTTTTCTAAGTTACCAATCAACAATATTTTATCTTTTGAAATTACAAAATTTGATGGAGCAACATCAGCAGTTGCGGGTGGTAAAAATAGAAAAGGTAAAAGTATTGCGACAAAGCGTTTCAAGATTTAACCCAATTCAATTGAGCGATCGTGTGCTGCCTTCATAGCATTTGTCACAATTTTAGTTAAATCTGAATTTGAAAAATTGGCGAGCGCAGCCGCAGTTGTACCATTAGGACTTGTTACATTTTCGCGCAAAGTTGTTGCGCTCTTGCCGCTACTTTCCAATAACTTTGCCGCACCAATAAATGTTTGAACCGTTAACTTAGTGGCATCGGCTTCAGAAAGTCCCAACTCCTTTGCCCCAGCAATCATCGCTTCCACAAACGCAAAAAAGTAAGCAGGACCAGAGCCCGACGTGGCGGTAACTGCATCTTGCAACGCTTCGTCGATTTCAATCGAAATCCCGGACGCATTTAGTAACTCAGCAACGAATTCTCGTTGCTGCGAATTTACCGATGCCCCAACAGAATATCCGGCTGCGCCTTGGCCAATTAACGTCGGCGTATTTGGCATAACCCGCACAATTGGATTTTCACTCCCTAATCCTGCTGAGATGGAGGAAATTTTCTTGCCTGCAACAAAAGAAACGACAAGCGCAGTTGGATTTAACTCGCCCTTCAGCTCATTTAAAACTGAATCTAAATCTTGTGGCTTTACGACCACCAATAAAACTTCTGTTTTTGCTAAATCAGAACCGATTTTGATGCCGTAGAGATCAACTAATTCATCGCAGCGTTCCCGCCGTTTTTCGATCACTGAAATCGAATTTGCATCGTGGCCTGCTTTTAAAAGTGCAGCAATCAACGCTTCACCCATTACGCCAGCACCAATGAGTGATATCTGTTTTATCTGATTTGTAGCCACAGCGAAAGGTTACCTGTATTGGTAGGCTTCGCGTCTTATGACCGAAATTGCTTCTGGTTTTACCCGAGATTGGGTTGAATTCACAGACCCAAATAATGCGGAAGCAATCTTTAAATGCGATCTAACTTGGCTCACCTCTAATTGGAGCTGTATCTACGGCTCGGGCTGTAAAGGTTTATTTAAAGATCGACCAAATGATGGTTGCTGCACTGAAGGTGCGATGTACTCCGATACTGAAGATGAATTTCGCGTAACTAAGGCAGCGAAGCGATTAACGCCAGATATGTGGCAGTTCTACAACGAAGGCCATACTAAAAGTGGAAAATTAAATATCAGCGAAAAAGATGAAGATGGCGAGCGCAAAACTCGCCAAGTGCAAAAATCTTGTATCTTCTTAAATCGCAAAGAATTTGATGGACAATTCGGCTGCGCACTGCATCACCTCGCGCTAAAAGAAGGAAAAAATCCGCTGGAATTAAAACCAGATGTTTGTTGGCAATTACCGATTCGCCGCAGTTACGAATTACGACCTGTCGCCGAACACGAATCGCTCGTTACCGTTATTGGTGAATACGAACGCCTTGGCTGGGGCGAAGGCGGCGAAGATTTTGATTGGTATTGCACAAGTAATACTGAAGCGCACGTTGGTAAAGAACCGGTTTACAAATCGAATAAGGCCGAACTTGTCGCTTTGATGGGTGAAGCGGCATACAAAATTTTGGCGAAAATCTGTGACTCCCGAATGGAACTTTTAAAGAAACGTAATTTGCCTTTATTTATTAATCACCACCCAGCAACGCTAGCTAATAAATAGTCACCGCAAAGTCCTAAGATTTAACTTATGGCCCGCGCAAAAGAAGAGCTCTTTCGCTGTAGCGAATGTGGTTGGAGTAGCGCCAAATGGGTTGGCCGCTGCGGCGAATGCCAAGCCTGGGGTAGCGTCGAAGAGGTTGGCGCACCAAAGAAACTCTCATTAGTTGCTGGAAAAGTTACTTCACCAGCAACCCCAATTGGCGATGTCGATTTATTATCGGCAAAAGCGCGCGCTACCGGGATCGAAGAGTTGGATCGCGTCTTAGGTGGCGGCTTAGTTCCTGGCGCAGCGATTTTGTTAGCTGGCGAACCAGGAGTTGGAAAATCCACATTATTACTATCGGTGGCTGCAAAAGTAGCGCGAAACGGAATCAATTCGCTCTACATCAGCGGCGAAGAATCAACCGCCCAAGTTCGACTTCGCGCCGAACGAATTGGCGCAGTTGATCAAAAATTATGGCTAGCAGCCGAAACTGATTTAAGTTCGGTGATTGCACATATTGATTCAGTAAAACCGCAATTATTAATTATCGATAGCGTGCAGACCGTAGGTAGCACCACAGTTGATGGCGCACCAGGTGGGGTCACCCAAGTTCGCGAAGTTGCTGGCGCCTTAATTAGAATCGCAAAAGAGCGCGACATAACTTTGCTATTAGTCGGCCATGTAACTAAAGATGGTTCGATTGCCGGACCACGTCTGCTCGAACATATCGTCGATGTAGTTTTGAATTTTGAAGGCGAACGTCACTCACGTCTGCGCTTAGTTCGGGCAATTAAAAATCGCTTTGGCGCTAGCGATGAAGTTGGCTGTTTTGATTTAACTGATACCGGCATCGAAGGCGTTGCCGATCCAACTGGGCTATTTACTTCGCGCCATCTCGAACCAGTTCCGGGTACCTGTGTAACGGTTACGTTAGAAGGGCGCCGCCCGTTACTTGCTGAAATTCAAGCGCTAGTTAGCGCGGGACGCGAAAATGATTTTGGTAATGCCCGCCGAGTTACCAGTGGCATGGATTCATCGCGCACCTCAATGACTTTGGCAGTTCTAGAACTTCGCGCAAATGTTCGCTTAAGTGGTCGCGATGTTTATGTTGCAACAGTTGGTGGCATGAAAATGAGCGAACCAGCGGCAGATTTAGCTGCAGCGCTGGCAATTGCTTCAGCTGCAAAGGGTTTAGCTTTGCCAGCCGATTTGGTAGCGATTGGTGAAGTTGGTTTAGCTGGCGAAATCAGAAAAGTATCTGGCGTAAAACGCAGATTAGAAGAGGCGTTCCGCTTAGGTTTCAAACGGGCGCTTGTTCCGACGGGATCTGATGTAAAAATTGCTGGCATGGAAATAGTTGAAGTAAATCGAATTGACACGGCGCTTACTAAGGTAAAAATTTGATTTTCATAACGGTTCTAGCCGTAGTTTTTTTAGCTAATGTTGTTCCAGCTTTTGCACCACCAACTTGGACGCTATTAGTTCTATTTACAATTAATTACAACGTGGCACCAGTTCCGTTAGTTATCTGTGGCGTGATCGCGGCAACTTTTGGCCGCTGGCTGCTGGCCTTATATTTTCGGAAATTTGCGGCGGTGCTGCCAAAGCGTTGGGTGAGCAATATGGAGAGCGCCGGCCAATATTTCACGGCCAATCCAGATCGCAAATTTGGCATATTAACTTTATTTTTAGTTTCACCAATTTCATCTGCGCAACTTTTTGAAGCTGCTGGAATTATGAAAAATCTCAAGTTGCGCCCGCTACTTCTAGCTTTTGCAGCCGGCCGTACCATCTCCTACTCGTTCTATGTTTTTTCAGCGCGCACGTTAAAAGAGACAAACTTTGGCGAAATTATTGTGAACAACTTAAAGAGTCCGATTGCAATTGCATCCCAAATAGCCATGATTATTGGCTTAATTGCGCTGGGCAATGTTAAGTGGCGCCGTTAGGCAAGTTTAAGCAGAAGGCGTTTGCGCTAAATCTTCTGGTGAATCTGGTGTGTTCGCCTTCGCATTTCCAACAAAGGTGAACTCATCATCTTTTGCATCAACCAAAATGATTTCGCCATCAGACAATTCGCCAAAGAGAATCCGCTCGGAAATTGGATCCTCAATATCGCGTTGAATTGTGCGGCGGAGTGGACGTGCGCCAAGTAATGGGTCGTAACCCTTCTTAGCTAATAAATCTTTTGCAGCTTGCGTTAATTCAATACCCATATCTTTCGCACGTAGCCGCTCGTCCAAACTCGCGACCATCAAATCGACAATCTGAATAATCTGGTCTTGCGTCAACTGGTGGAAGACGATTACATCATCGATACGATTTAAGAATTCTGGGCGGAAGTGGTTCTTCAACTCTTCGCCAACTTTGCCCTTCATCCGCTCGTAATTTGTTAAATCGTCATCGCTATTTGCAAAGCCCAACCCAAGGCTCTTTGAAATATCGCGAGTACCTAAGTTTGTGGTCATGATGATGATGGTGTTCTTGAAATCAACGGTGCGCCCTTGCGCATCGGTTAACCGGCCATCTTCCAAAACCTGCAATAGTGAATTAAAGATATCTGGGTGCGCTTTTTCGATTTCATCAAAGAGCACTACTGAGAATGGTCGACGACGAACTTTCTCGGTTAATTGACCACCCTCGTCGTAACCCACATATCCTGGAGGAGCACCAAATAAACGAGAGGCGGTATGACGCTCGGAGTATTCCGACATATCAAGTTGAATCAACGCATCAGCATCGCCAAATAAGAATTGTGCCAATGTGCGAGAAAGTTCAGTTTTACCAACGCCCGATGGTCCGGCAAAAATAAATGAGCCACCTGGGCGGCGTGGATCTTTAAGACCTGCACGAGTACGACGAATAGCCTGTGACAAAGCTTTGATTGCTTGCTCTTGTCCGATTACGCGCTTATGTAACTCTTCTTCCATGCGAAGCAAGCGCGCAGTTTCTTCTTCGGTTAACTTAAATACTGGAATACCGGTAGATGCTGAAAGAACTTGGGCAATTAGCTCTTCGTCAACCTCAGTCACTTGATCAAGATCGCCAGATTTCCAAGCTTTCTCTTTCTCAGCACGTTCGTTAATTAAATTCTTTTCATCATCGCGAAGCGATGCTGCTTTTTCAAAATCCTGACCGTCAATTGCCGATTCTTTATCGTGGCGAATTTTTGCAATTCGATCATCGTATTCGCGGATCTCTGGCGGCACAGTCATGCGCTTGATTCGAAGCCGGGAACCAGCCTCATCAATTAAATCGATCGCCTTATCTGGCAAGAAGCGATCAGAAATATAACGATCGGCCATGTTCGCTGCAGCAGATAGTGCGCCATCGGTGATTGAAACTCGGTGATGAGTTTCGTAACGATCGCGTAAGCCTTTCAAAATTTCAATAGTGTGCGCAACTGATGGTTCTTTAACTTGAATTGGTTGGAACCGGCGTTCAAGGGCGGCATCTTTTTCTAAATGCTTGCGATATTCATCCAAAGTGGTCGCGCCAATTGTTTGTAATTCACCACGAGCCAACATCGGCTTCAAAATTGAAGCAGCATCAATCGCACCTTCGGCAGCGCCTGCGCCAACTAAAGTATGGATTTCATCAATAAAGATAATAATGTCGCCACGAGTTTTGATCTCTTTCAAAACTTTCTTTAACCGCTCTTCAAAATCTCCGCGGTAGCGTGATCCAGCGACTAAGGCGCCTAGATCTAATGAGTAAAGTTGTTTATCTTTTAAAGTTTCTGGCACATCGCCGCGAACAATTGCTTGCGCTAAGCCTTCAACCACAGCTGTTTTACCAACGCCAGGTTCGCCAATTAATACTGGATTATTTTTGGTGCGACGAGAAAGAATCTGCATTACGCGTTCAATTTCGTTATCGCGACCAATTACTGGATCTAATTTAGCTTCACGCGCAGCTTGAGTTAAGTTGCGACCAAATTGATCTAAAACTAAAGATGTGGCTGGGGTGCCTTCGGCTGGACCGCCAGCTGCAACTGCTTCTTTTCCTTGATAACCAGATAGCAATTGAATTACGGTATTACGAACTCGTGAAAGATCAGCACCTAGCTTTACTAAAACTTGGGCAGCTACGCCTTCACCTTCGCGAATCAATCCAAGCAAAATATGTTCGGTGCCAATGTAGTTGTGGCCAAGTTGTAACGCTTCGCGAAGTGATAGTTCTAAAACTTTTTTAGCTCGTGGTGTAAATGGAATGTGGCCGCTAGGTGCTTGTTGTCCTTGGCCAATAATTTCTTCAACTTGTCCGCGTACGCCATCTAACGAAATTCCCATACCTTCAAGCGCTTTTGCCGCAACGCCTTCACCTTCATGAATCAAGCCAAGCAAAATATGTTCGGTGCCGATGTAATTGTGATTGAGCATACGAGCTTCTTCTTGCGCGAGTACAACAACGCGACGAGCTCGGTCGGTAAAGCGCTCAAACATCCGTAGGCCTCCTTAGGGCGATTACAAATAGCCTAATGGCCTTTGTACTACTTGAGTAACACTAGATCTGGGGTTTTTATGCCCGATTTCCTACAGGATTTTGAGCATTCGGGTGTTGCCGAGCGTATTTGGTTTCACGCTCTCCAAATCTAAGAACTCGGCCACACCAGCGTCATATGAGCGAAGCAGTTCGGCATAAACCTCTGGTTCCACCGGTGCGCTTTCAATCTCTTTAAATCCATGTTTTCCAAAAAATTCTGTTTCAAAAGTAAGGCAGAAAATTTTCTTTACACCGACTTCATTGGCACGATTGATTAGCGTTTCCAAAATTTGATGGCCAATTCCTTGGCCGCGCAACTCTTCCAATACTGCAATAGTGCGGACTTCTGCTAAATCTTCCCAAAGAATATGGAGTGCACCGCAACCAACTACTTGTCCATCTTTTTCGGCAACTACAAATTCTTGAGTTTGTTCGTAAAGCGTCACGGTCTCTTTTTTTAATAATCTTCGACCTGCCGAATAGGCATCAACAATTTCGCGAATTGTTTTTACATCGCTAGTACGTGCGCGCCGTACCGTAATCATTCTGGTTTAACTAACGGGAATAAAATTGTTTCGCGAATGCCAAGTCCGGTAAGCGCCATCAATAATCGATCTGCGCCCATACCCATGCCACCTGTTGGTGGCATCCCAAATTCCATGGCTCGCAAGAAATCTTCATCAACTTGCATCGCTTCAAGATCACCTTTTGCAGCCAATCGCGATTGTTCGACTAGTCGATCACGTTGGATTACTGGATCAACCAATTCGGAATAGCCAGTAGCTAATTCAAATCCGAGGATATATAAATCCCATTTTTCGGCAACGCCTGGCGTTTCGCGGTGAGCTCGAACTAATGGCGAAGTGTCGACTGGAAAACCCATCACAAATGTTGGTTCGATTAATTCATCTTTCGCAACATGTTCGAAGATTTCTTCTGCTAATTTTCCAGTAACCCATTTTGGATCAACTTTAATCCCTAGTTTTTCCGCAATTTTCTTCAAATTTTCATACGGCGTTAGCGCTGTAACTTCTTGTCCAACTCCATTTGAAATCGCTTCATAAAGCGAAATCTCTTTCCAGTTTCCGCCTAAATTTATTTCTCGGCCATCATGATGTTTTACAACATGGCTACCAAATACATCTTGCGCTGCATTTTGAATCAACTCTTTAGTTAACGCTGCAATTGATTTCCAGTCGCCATATGCCTGATAGCTTTCAATCATCGCAAACTCTGGCGAGTGGCTGGAATCAGCGCCTTCATTTCGGAAATTGCGATTTATTTCAAATACTCGTTCGATGCCACCGACCACGCAGCGCTTTAAGAAAAGTTCTGGTGCAATCCGTAAATAAAGCTCAATGTCGTAGGCATTTGATTTGGTGACAAATGGCCGCGCCGCAGCACCACCATGTTGCACCTGCAACATTGGGGTTTCGACTTCAATAAAATCGTGTTTGGCAAAAGTGTTGCGAAGTGAATTCATGACTTTCGGGCGAAGTCGCGCAATTTCACGAGCTTCGGGACGCACAATTAAGTCAACATAACGTTGGCGAACTCGAGTTTCTTCGTTTAATGGATTATGTTCATTTGGCAATGGTCGAAGCGCTTTCGCAGCCAAGGTCCAAGAGTTTGCCAAAATTGAAAGTTCACCGCGCTTGGAAGAAATAATTTCACCGGTAACTGAAACAATGTCACCTAAATCAATATCACTCTTCCAGCTTTCCAAAGATTCAGCGCCAATTTTGTCTAAGCTAAACATTGCCTGTAATTCAGTGCCATCACCTTCGCGTAGCGCTGCAAAACAAAGTTTGCCGGTATCGCGTTTAAAAATAATTCGCCCAGTTACCGATTGAATATCACCAGTAGTTGAATCAATTTCCAAATTCGCATATTTTTCGCGGATTTGCGCCAGAGTTATCGTCCGTTCAACAGATACGGGATATGGCTCGATACCTTGCGCTAATAAGCTTTCGCGCTTTTCGCGGCGAATGCGCAGCTGTTCTGGTAAATCATCTTCGGCCATGATGCGGGCGAGTCTATCGGTTTACTTATTTCGTTCGTGAATTAACCGAAGTCCAATCAACGTTAAATCTGGCTCATGCCGATCAAGATTTTCGGCGACCCCATAAATCAGCGGTGCTAAGCCACCGGTAGCGATGACAGTTGGCCGTTCGTTATATGTTGCTTCAATTTCCGATGAGATGCGATCAACTAAACCATCAACTTGTCCAGCGAATCCAAAAATAGTTCCAGATTGCAACGCTTCGACTGTGTTCTTTCCAATTACTGATTTTGGTTTTACCAATTCCACTTTTCGAAGTTGTGCTGCCCGCGCTGCCAAAGCATCTACCGATATTTCAATCCCGGGCGCTAACGCACCGCCTAAGAATTCTCCTTTTGGCGAGACCACATCTAAATTAGTTGAGGTACCAAAATCCACCACAATTGCTGGGCCGCCATAAAGCGTGTGCGCCGCTAAGGTATTTACGATTCGATCTGAACCAATCTCTTTTGGATTATCAACTAGAAGTGGCACCCCAGTTTTAATTCCTGGCTCCACAATTGTGGTTGGCAAATCTGGAAAATATTGGCCGATCATCGAACGAAGTTCGCGAAGCGTTGCCGGGACAGTTGAACAAACCGACAACCCAGTTAATTGCAAATCATCGATTAACGCGCTGTATTGCAACCATAATTCATCTGCCGTGTTCCGTGGATCGGTTTTTACGCGCCAACTATGAACCAAATTTTCACCTAAAAAGGTTCCTAAAACCGTTTGGGTATTTCCAACATCAACGGTAAGTAACATTTATTTGCCTTCCTTAAAATCTAATCCGATATCAAATGCCGGAGCGGAATGTGTCAGCGCACCTACGGCAATGAAATCCACACCAGTTACCGCATAAGCATTGGCATTTTCTAAAGTAATTCCGCCCGATGCTTCCAATTTAAATGCGCCATTTACTAGCGCTACTGCTTTGATGCAATCGACTGGTTCAAAGTTATCTAGCAAAACTAAATCCGGGCGAAGCGGGATAACTTCTTTTAACTGTTCTAAATTATCAACTTCAATTTCGATTGGTAGGCCAAGTGGTTTCACCCGTTCAATTGCTGCCGTAATGCTGCCAGCTGCTTGGATGTGATTATCTTTAATCAATATGGCATCGCTTAAACCCAATCGATGATTAGTTCCGCCACCAAATGCGACTGCTTCTTTTTCTAGATCTCTAAAACCAGGTGTGGTTTTTCGAGTATCGCGAACTTTGCAATTGCTACCTTCCAAAGTTTTAACCCAATGGCTAGTGGTGGTAGCGATACCACTTAAATGGGTTAAAAAATTTAGCGCAGTGCGTTCGGCTAATAATATTTTTCGGGTATTTCCAGTGACGCTAATTAATTTTTGACCTTTATGAACCCGATCGCCATCTTTGGTAATAACGTCAATTTCGGTTAACCCAACTCGCTTTAATACTGCGACCGCTGCGGTAATTCCGGCAACTACTCCTTCGCTGCGTGCAACAAATTCCGCCGTGGATTTAGCATCAGCCGCAATTGTGGCTTCCGAAGTTACATCGCTACCGCCGCGCAAATCTTCGGCAAGTGCTAGTTCAATTAAAGTATCTAGATTCATGAAGCCACCTCTTCATAACTAACTTCAAATTGATCATCTGTTAAATGTAAATTTATTCGTTTCTGCCAATTTTTAGCTTGTTCAGGAAAATCTTCCCGCCAATGCGACCCACGGGTTTCTTCTCTTAAAAGCGCAGCTTTCAAAATCGCCTGTGCCAATTGATAAAGGTTTGTGGTTTCCCAACTCTTTGTTGAAGGCGCATTACTTGTGCGATGGCGAATTTCGCTAAGAGTAACTGCAGTTGCAGTTAGCGATTCTTTGGAGCGCAATACCCCAGCGCCCTCGCTCATTGCATGTTGAATAACGCTACGCAAATTGGCGTCGATCAGAATACTTTTATCTTCATTTTTAACGGGCTGACCAAATGGTCGGCGATTAGCGGCGATATGTTCGGCAATTCGGGCGCTAAAAACTAACCCTTCTAATAATGAATTTGAAGCTAAGCGATTTGCACCATGTACACCAGAGCAGGCAGTTTCGCCGCACGCGTAAAGTCCTGGAATACTGCTTAGTCCATTTAAATCGACTCGAATTCCGCCAGATGCATAGTGCGATGCCGGTGCTACCGGAATTAAATCATTTGTCGGGTTAATGCCATTAGCCAAGCACGATGAATAAATTGTGGGAAATCTTTCGGCGAAATTTTCTAAGTGGCGGGCATCTAACCAAACATGAGGAATTTGCCGCTCTTCCATCTGTCGCATAATCGCTTTTGCGACAACATCGCGCGGTGCTAGCTCAGCCAATTTATGTTGTCCGACCATAAATCTTTTACCTTCATCATCTATTAAATAGGCGCCTTCACCGCGAACTGCTTCACTTATTAGCGGTTGCTGCCCTACATGTTTTTCACCTAACCACAAAACAGTTGGATGAAATTGAATAAATTCCACATCGGAAATTTTTGCGCCCGCACGCATTGCTAACGCAACGCCATCGCCAGTTGATACCGCTGGATTAGTACTCTCTTGAAAAACTTGTCCCAATCCGCCAGTTGCCAGGACTACCGCGCCGGCGAAAATTTGGCCAACGCCATCGCGTGAACCTTCACCAATTACGTGCAAAGTGACGCCACAAACTGCGCCACTTTTATCTTTTAGCGCATCTAATACCAGCGCATGTTCGATAACTTCGATTCCGTGATCTTCCCGAACTGCTGCTAGTAATGCGCGAGAAATTTCGGCGCCAGTTGCGTCACCACCTGCATGCAAAATTCGATTTTTTAAATGGCCACCTTCACGAGTTACGGAAAATTCACCACTTGCTTCTTTATCAAATACTGCACCGCGCGCAATTAATTTTCGAACTGCTTCTGGACCTTCAGTTACTAAAACTTTTACCGCAGCCACATCACATAACCCAGCGCCAGCAACTAGCGTGTCTCGTTCGTGTTCAGCTGGTGAATCACCCGGACCTAACGCTGCAGCAATCCCACCTTGCGCCCACTTGGTTGAACCTTCATCAATAAAAGATTTTGTTACAAGCAAAACCGATAAACCTAAAGTTCGCGCATGTAGCGCAGTAGTTAATCCTGCTATACCTGAACCAACAACCACCACGTCGGCATGTTGGCTCCAGCCAGGTTCGGGCGCTAATAACTTCATGCGACAACCATATTGTCGATTAAACGTACTCCGCCAATTGTTCCGGCAATCAAGGCACGCTTCAGTTTGGTACTGGATTTTGCAACTTCAAAAGTTTCCTCATCAATCACCACTGCATAATCTTTCTTAAACCGTGGTTCGCTACCGAGATCCAATGTGCCACTTTTAAGCGCGCGGTAAATAATGGTGGCGGCGCTTCGATCTTCTGGTGAAAGTCGAACATTTCGGGAAGACATCGCTAAACCGTCGGATTCTCTAATTGTCGGCAGTCCCACAATTTCAACACCGAAAGTTAATTTTTTAATTAAAAATAATTGTTGAAAATCTTTCTCGCCAAAATATGCTTTATCTGGTTTAACCAAATCAAAAAGTCGTTGCACCACAGTTAAAACGCCGGCAAAATGTCCTGGCCGTGCTGCCCCTTCATAAAGCTCACCAATTGGCCCCGCATCAATTAGTTTAATTTCTGCTGGATAGATTTCTTCATAAGTTGGAAACCAAACTTCGGTTGCCCCAGCCGCAAGTGCTAATTCCTGATCGCGCTCTGGCGTCCGCGGATACTTTGCTAAATCTTCACCATCGTTAAACTGCAGCGGATTAACAAAAACGCTAACAATTACCTGATCGCACTCTTTTGCGGCAGCGGTGATTAACGATGCATGGCCAGCATGCAACGCACCCATTGTTGGGATCAACCCTTTAACCATTTTTACTCCAGTCCACTTGGGTACCGGGCAAAAGCAATTCTATTCCAAATTTTTCAATAACTGATCCACGCGACCGTGCGTGATTAATTCGGCATCTGGATCAATTGAAAGCCAGGGTGCTAAAACAAACTCTCGCTCGTGAGCTCGCGGATGCGGCAATGTAAGTTCATCGGCGCTACTTAAAATCGAACCATATTGAATTAAATCTAAATCAATATTTCGCGGCCCCCAGCGCAAATCCCGTTTTCGCCCCATCGCCTTTTCAATTCCATGCAATAACGAAAGCAGTTCAGTAGCTGGTAAATCGCTCTCTAAAATCACAATTGCATTTAAAAAATTAGGTTGATCGGTAAAGCCAACTGGTTCAGTTTCAAAATAATTCGAGATTGCTTTAACTTCGGTAGCTTCTTTTAAAAGCGCGATTGCTAAATCAAGATTTTCTTTTGGCTCGGATAAATTTGATCCGAGTGAAATTACTGCCTTCATCGCCAAGTTGTAATTGTGACCGAAACATCTTCGGCGCTTACGCCTAGTGGCGCTGATGGCTTATGCACCGTAATTGTAACCGAATCTAATTTTGAAAATTCTGAAATCAGCCGCTGACCAATCCGACCAGCTAATTTCTCAATTAAATTGCAAGGTTCGCCAGTTATTTCAGCTAAAACTGATTTAGCCATTGCGCCATAATCCACACTATCTGTTAAGTCGTCACTTTGCGCTGCAGCCGTTAAATCTAAATCCGCTGCCAGATCAACAAAAAACTCTTGACCGATTTCGCGCTCGTTCGCAAAAATGCCGTGATAGCCGTAGCCCTTAATTCCTTTAATCTCAATCATAAATTTTTAATCGCTGCTTTATGTGGAGCTACCGAATGTGTGCGCACCGCCCAAATATCTTGCTTTGCCATTAACGCTGTCAACTTTATCGACTCAGCTTCGCTGCCATTTAAAAACCTTTTCCGCGAACCACCAATCAATAATGGATAGCCCAGCTTTTTGAATTCAGCGATGTTGTTTACGATTTCCCAATTCTGTTCTACATTTTTCGCAAAACCCAAACCAGGATCTAGAATCAAATTCTCTCTTTTTATTCCGGCGGCCAAAGCTAATTCAACTTGCGCTAATAATTCAGCGATAACTTCAGAAACCACGTCGCCATAAATCGCTTTTTGATCCATCTCGGTTGAATAACCCCGCCAATGCATTAACACATATGGCACGCCCAATTTGGCAACAATTTCAAACATCTGTGGATCCGATTTGCCGCCAGAAACATCATTAATTATGTCGGCGCCAGAATGGGTAGCCACATTTGATCGCATCGTATCGACGCTGACTTTGGCGCCGCGTTTTTTTAACTCAGTTATTACTGGCAGTACTCGAGCTAACTCTTCAGCTTCGGTAACACGTGTGGCGCCGGGCCGAGTTGACTCACCGCCCACATCAATAATGTCCACGCCTTCGGCCATCATCTCTAAACCACGAGCAATCGCAGCTTCGGGATCTAAATATTTACCACCATCTGAAAAGGAATCTGGCGTGACATTTAAAATGCCCATTACCAGCGTCATTAGCGGTTTGTAATTAACGAAATTGCTTCGGCGCGGGTTGCGCTATCACGTAACACGCCGCGAACTGCTGAAGTTACAGTGCGAGCTTCAGTCTTTTTAACTCCGCGCATTGACATACATAAATGTTCACAATCGATAATTACAATCACTCCAGCTGGTTTTAAGATTTCCACCATCGCATCTGCAATTTGGGAAGTTAGCCGTTCTTGCACTTGTGGGCGCCGCGCAAATAAATCAACTAACCGCGCAACTTTTGATAACCCGGTAATTTTTCCATTTGGAATGTAACCCACGTGAGCAACGCCATGAAACGGCGTCAAATGATGTTCGCAGTGCGAAAAAACTTCGATGTCTCGAATAATTACTAACTCTTCATGTCCGATATCGAAAGTTGTGGTTAAAACATCTTCTGGGTCCTGCCACAGCCCCGCAAAATTTTCAGCAAATGCGCGAGCTACTCGAGCCGGCGTATCTTTTAAACCTTCGCGCTCTGGATCTTCACCAAGAGCGGCTAATAATTCTTTTACAGCAGCTTCCGCGCGTTTAGCGTCATAAGGATGAAGCGCACGACCATCGTGCGCTCCCATAGTTACTTTGTTGACGTCACTCACTCTGATTTTTCTTTAGTTTTACGTGGCGCGCGCTTTTTTGGTGTCCCTTCAGTTGGGATTGCAACTGGTGGTTGCGATGAAGGTTTCCGAGTTGCCGAACCAGTCCAGGCTGGACGCTTTGCAACTGGTTTTACGCCAGCAAAAATTTCAGCAATCTCTTCTTTATTTAGCGTCTCTTTATCTAATAATTCGACAACTAATTTATCGAGAATTGCCCGGTTATCCACCAAAATATCGAAAGCTTCTTGATGTGCTCGTTCGATTAATTTACGGATTTCACTATCAACAACTGCCGCTAAATTTTCTGAATAATCTTTCTGATGTGAAAGTTCGCGACCCAAGAATGGTTCGCCCGAAGTGGAACCAAGTTTTACGGCGCCGATTGCCTCCGTCATTCCGTATTGGGTAACCATTGAGCGAGCTAGCGCAGTCGCTTTTTCAATATCGTTACTTGCCCCCGTTGATGGGTCATGGAAAATCAATTCTTCAGCAGCGCGACCGCCAAGGGTGTAAGCCAATTGATCCAATAAATTATTTCGAGTTACCGAATATTTATCTTCGTCAGGCAACACCATCGTGTAACCAAGAGCGCGACCGCGCGGCATGATTGTCACTTTATGAACTGGATCAGTATGTGGCAACGCATGCGCTACAAGTGCATGGCCACCTTCGTGATAAGCCGTGACGCGGCGCTCTTCATCGCTCATAATGCGCGACTTACGTTGTGGTCCGGCCATCACGCGATCAATTGCTTCATCAATTGATGATGCATTAATTGCTTTCTCTTTGTTACGCGCAGTTAATAACGCAGCTTCATTAAGTACGTTCGCTAAATCAGCGCCAGTGAAACCTGGGGTGCGCCGAGCAATTGCAAGTAGTTCGACATCCTCCGCAATTGGTTTGCCTTTGGCGTGAACTTTCAAAATCTCTTCGCGACCTTTTAAATCTGGTCGCTCCACCGGAATTTGGCGATCAAATCGACCTGGGCGAAGTAGCGCTGGATCTAAAACATCTGGTCGGTTTGTTGCCGCAATTAAAATAACCTGGCTCTGATCATCGAAGCCATCCATTTCAACCAGTAATTGATTTAGCGTCTGCTCGCGTTCGTCATGTCCGCCACCTAAGCCAGCGCCACGTTGGCGACCAACTGCATCTATTTCATCAACGAAAACAATTGCTGGTGCATTTTCTTTTGCTTGATTAAATAAATCACGAACACGTGCCGCACCAACACCGACAAACATTTCTACGAAATCTGAACCGCTAATTGAATAGAACGGAACTTTTGCTTCGCCCGCAACAGCGCGCGCTAATAAAGTTTTACCAGTTCCTGGTGGGCCATAAAGCAGCACACCCTTTGGAATTTTGGCACCTAACGCGGTGTACTTCGGTGGATTAGATAGAAAATCTTTAATCTCTTCTAATTCGGCAACTGCTTCGTCAGCGCCGGCAACATCTTTAAATGTGGTCTTTGGCGCTTCGTTATCTTGCAACTTGGCGCGCGAGCGACCAAAAGAAAGCGCACGATTTCCACCTTGGGCTTGTCCCATCATAAAGAAGAACAAAAGTCCGATCAAAAGAATTGGTGCAATCGAGAACAAGAAAGAAACAAAAATTGATTGTGATGGCACATCAATAGTCCAACCTTTAGCAGGTGGATTACTTGTTAAGACGTCAATAATTTGTGGTTCTTGATTTGCCACATAAGAAGCCTGAACTTTTGTCGATCCGGCAATTCCATTGCCCGGTTTCAAAACAACTTTAATAATTTGCGAGCGATCAACTACCGTCGCCGATTCGACTTCGCTCTTTGCAATTGCGTTAAGTATCTGTGAAGTCTTTACCGGGGTAAAGCGATTTGAAGCCGAAGAAATTTGGCCAAAGAATGTTGCGGCCAAAATCGCAACTAATATCCAAAATAGTGGACCGCGGAAAAACTTCTGGCTACGGGTGCGCGGCGGCGTGCTCAACACTTTTCGAACGCCCTTTTTCGGTGCATCCTTTTTTGTTGGCTTATTAATTAACTTGGCCATTAGTTTCCTTATGAGTACATGTGCTTAGCCAGCACACCGATAAATGGAAGATTGCGGTATTTCTCGTTGAAATCTAATCCGTAACCAACTACGAAATCGGATGGAATTTCGAACCCAACATATTTCACATCAACTTCAACTTGTGCTGCATCTGGTTTGCGCAGCACAGTCATAATTTCAACAGACTTTGCGCCACGTGATTCTAGGTTTGCCTTTAACCACGAAAGCGTCAAACCAGTGTCAACTATATCTTCGACAATTAAAACTTCGCGGCCGGTAATGTCGCGATCTAAATCTTTTAAAATTCGGACTACGCCAGATGATTTGGTGCCAGATCCATAAGAAGAAACCGCCATCCAATCCATATCAACATGTCGTTGAATTGCGCGTGATAAATCCGCCATCGCCATTACTGCGCCTTTTAATACGCCAACTAAAATTAAATCTCGCCCGTCGTAATCTTTAGTTATTTGCGCAGCAATTTCCGTTAATCGAGTTTTTAATTGCTCTTGCGTTACAACTACTCGCTCGATATCAGTGCCGAGCTTCTCTAAATCCAAGGGGGCTCCTAGTTAGCGTTTTGAGAGCGAAAGTCTGCCCGAAATTCGAGAAACCTTCACACCGCCCGGCACGCTCACCTCGCCCTGCCCCTTCCAACTGGTGACAAGCGCCTCTACGGCCGCCACCTGATCCATGCTTAACGGCTCGCCGCCAAACTCTCGAATCGCGATTCGGAGCACGCGAGTGCGAACTGCGCGCGGTAATTGCTCTAACTCGTCAACCGCTAAAGATTGATCTTTATTCCAAAATTCGCGAGCCAGCGCATCGAGTGCATCGGAATCATCCCGCAATAAATTTGCGGTGCGCACTAAAGCATCAATAATTCCCGGGCCAAGCTCTTCTTCCATTAATGGAATTACTTTTTCGCGAACTCGAACTCGTAAAAATGAGTTATCGAAATTATGTGGATCGGTCCACGGCTTTACATTTAATTCATGGCACGCCGCAATCGTTTCTTTCCGAGAAATTCCAAGTAGTGGTCGAATGTACTTTCCAGTTTGCGCCGCCATTCCAGATAAAGATCTACCACCACTGCCGCGAGCTAAACCTAATAAAACAGTTTCGGCTTGATCATCTTTGGTATGTCCCAAAAATATTGCATCAGCGGCGATCTCTTCAAAAGCGGCGTATCGAGCTCGTCGGGCCGAAGCTTCTAAACCGTCGTGCATAACAACATCTACTTTTTTAACAATTGATTCAGTAATGCCAAGTTCTTGTAATTGTTTAACAACAATGGCTGCTTGCTCGGACGATCCAAGTTGCAGCTGATGATCAACTGTCACACCAATAACTTTTAGCGTTAATTTTTTTGCTTCGAGCGCAACTGCGCCAGCTAGAGCTAACGAATCTGCACCACCTGAAACTGCGACGGCAACGGTATCTCCTGGCGCTAGGGATTCAAGGTATGGGCGCACTGCGCTTCGAAGCGCCAGTAGCCCCATTTGTTAAACGCGACCTGCGAAAGGCATTAAACCTTTAACGCTATATACATCGGAATATTTAAGACCGCACTTAGTGCATCGCGCTTCCCACATCTTTCCGTTGCCAGCATAAATTGTGATGTGGTGAATTGCCGCGATACTTCCATTGTAAGAATAGAAAAGTAAATCACCTGGTTCCATCTGGCTCAGTGGCACATGTTTAGTTGCAACTGAATAAAGTGCCGCATTTAACCGATCCCAATTTGGCCAGCCAAGTCCGGCAGATTTATATGCGGCATAAACCAAACCAGAACAATCAAATGAGTTTGGACCTTCCGCTCCCCACACATATGGTTTGCCTGCTTCAACTTGCTTCTTGGCATAAGCAACTGCTGCTTGACGCATTGCAAAAGTACTTCTTGATGTTGTTCGACCTTTAAATCCGCGATCTGGCCAAATCTTTGCTTGATTAGGAGTGAACTCGGCGATTGCGGCCGAACCTTCTTCTAATTCGGCTAAACGTTTCTGTTCTTCCAAAGTTGTTCGACGCTTGTAGGCAGTCTGTAACTCTTTCATCAACCGGTCTTGAATCTTCTGAAGTTCCTTAACTTTTGCCAATTGATCGGCCCGAGCTTGATCGGCGACTTTTTTAGTTTCAGCAACTTTCTTTGTGGCTGCCTCTTGTTTAATTTTTGCATTGTCCGCTGCAATTCTTGCTTGCTTAGCAATAACCTCTGCCGCTTTAAATCGCTCTAGCGCAACTGTGTTTTGTGAACCTAAATTATTTAAAGTCGAAATTTGGTCAACTAAATCTTGTGGTCCGTTTGCCGAAAGTAGCGGTTGTAAATCAGAAAAGTCGCCGCCAAGAATGTATGCGTTGACAGCTAATTTTCCGATGGTCCGATGTGCTGCGCTTACCGCAGCTTCGGCAGCTTTCTGCGCCTTAAGCGCCGCAACTGCATTCTTATTTGCGCGATCTAAATCTTTTAATGCTTGGTTATAAGCCGCCTGTGCTTTTGCCGCGATAGCGCTTAATTGTTTGAGCGTTGCATTTGCAGCGCGCACCTTTGCGGCGGCAGCATCAGCTGCCTTTTTCTTCTCTGCTTCAACTTTTTTCGCAGCATCAATTTCTGCTTGAGTTGGTTTTGGCGGCGCAGAAATTGCCGGAGTTGCAGCGGCAATCATCAGGGCAGCTGAAACCAGAGCAATCCGCTTAAGCATTCGCCAATTTTAAAGGGGTTGCGATTAAAAGTTAGTTAGCGACATCGCGGCGCTTAAAAATATAAGTGAAGCTGAGCACGAGCAGTATTAAGGTAACGCTAATTTTAATTAAGGCAGCTCCGTAATTTTCGCCACCATTAGAAATTACTGATAACAACTGGCCAGGCAACCAATTCATTGATGCTTTCCATGCAGCCGCAATAATATTTTCAACTACTAATAACCAGCCGACGCCAATTGAAATTGCCGAAATCGGTGATCGCAAATAGATCCCCAGTGCCATTCCAATCGTTCCGTAACCAATGGCCGCGATAAATACATTTCCATAACTTTCTAAAATGGCTTTGATTGCATCAGCTGATCGCCATGCTGTGGTTGAAACGCCGGCATTTCCAGCCAATAAATAAGCAATTGCGATTGCCGAAATGAGGCTCACCACAACGGCTAACGCGATAAATGTGATCATTGAAATGTATTTACCCATTAATAATTCAATTCGATTTGGTTGGCGCACTAATAAATTGCGTAACGTACCCAATGAGAATTCTTGTGCCGTTTGGGCTGCAAAAACAGAGAGCGCAACTATTCCAAGAAGGGCACCGGAACTTGCAAATCCAATCATTACACCTTCTGGAAGCGCCAACATTTCACGGGTAACTACCATTGCCTGTGCACCTTCCTTAGCATTACCAGTTGGTGCGTCAATCAGAATAAAGATAAATGCTGTAATCATGGCTGAAACAAATCCGACTGCAAAAAGTGATCCAAAAAATAACGTCGGGCGGCGTAGCTTGCGCCATTCGGCTCGAAAAATCTTAATCATTTTCCACCAGTAATTTCAAAGAATGTTTCTTCCAAAGTTGGCCGCACTGGCGTCAATTGCGCCAGCAAAATGCCATTTTCAAACGCAATTTTATTTAGCTCTGGTGCAAAAGTTTCTGGTGCATCTAAATGAACCGTTTCGTCAATAATTTCACCACGCAAACCAGATAGTGCAATCAAACGCTGACAGTCACCGCCATTGATCGGTTTGGCGATAATGGTTGGGCGATTTCGTTGCAGTAAGTCTTTTACTGGGCCAGCAAAAATAACTTCGCCGTTACGCAGAACCACTAAGTGTTCGCAAATCATTTCAATTTCAGAGAGCAAATGCGACGAGACAAAGACGGTGACTCCGGTTGTAGCAAGTTTTTGTAATAATTCTCGAATCTCTTGAATTCCGGCTGGATCTAACCCATTTGTTGGTTCGTCCAAAATTAATAGTTTTGGATTTGGTAATAGCGCTGCCGCGATACCTAGCCGCTGTTTCATGCCCAATGAATAAGTTTTATATTTTGAATCAGCGCGATCAGATAGCCCGACTTTGGCCAGTAAATCTGGGATTACCGAAAAATTAATTCCACCTAGCGTGGCAAGTATTTTTAAATTTTCGACACCAGAAAGTGCTGGATAAAAAGCCGGCCCTTCAATCATGGCGCCGATATTTGCTAAATATTTTTCTGGTTCAGATACCGAATTACCAAGCACTTCTGCGCTGCCAGAAGTTGGCGAGATTAACCCAAGTAAAATTCGAATTGTTGTAGTTTTGCCAGCGCCATTTGGTCCTACAAAACCGCAGATGGTTCCGAGAGGAACTTCGAAGGTTGCGTTTGAAAGCGCGACTTGTTCACCATAACGCTTACTTAAATTGGTTACAGAAATTATCGGCGCCGCCACATTCACACTCTGCCATAGACTTTGCCAGTGAGTAAGCGACCATGGGGATATCAACCTCGCGCAGAGCGCCCTGAACCTGATTGGAAATTAAATCCACAAACTCAATCAATTCGCGCTGGTTTAGCTCGCTCTGGTTTCGGTGAAACATCGGAAGCGCTCTATTTATCAAGTGGATTCACTTATTCATCCGCAGAGGAAGCTGCTAGTTCTTTTGCTGATGAAACTGATCATTTTCTGTATAGCCGATTTGCTAACCCAACAATTCAAATGTTTGAAAAGCGAATGGCAGCGCTTGAAGGCGCCGAAAGTTGCATGGGTACTGGATCAGGGATGTCGGCAATGTTTGCCGCAATTGCTTGTTTAGTTTCGAATGGCGACAAAATTGTTGCATCAGCTTCAATGTTCTCCTCTTGTTATGTAGTTTTGATGGAGATTTTGCCAAAGTGGGGCATCACCACTGAATTAGTTGAAGGCAATGACCGCGCTAATTGGGAAGCTGCAATTACTAAAGAAACCAAAGTAGTTTTCATCGAAAGCCCTAGTAATCCGCTAAATGAAATCGTTGATATCAAACTTGTTTCAGAGATTGCCCATAAAGTTGGCGCGACGGTAATTGTCGATAACGTAATGGCATCACCAGTGCTGCAGCGCCCACTTGAACTTGGCGCCGATGTTGTTATGTATTCAGCGACAAAACATATTGATGGTCAAGGGCGGGTATTAGCTGGCGCAATTTTGGGATCCAAGGAATATATCGATACGAAACTACAACCATTTACTCGGCACACTGGTCCGGCACTCTCGCCATTTAATGCCTGGGTATTAGTTAAATCATTGGAAACGATGGAGCTTCGGGTTTGGCGAATGGCCGAAAACGCCCAAAAGATCGCGGAATTCTTGGAACAGCATCCGAAAATTAAAAAAGTTAAATTCCCAGGATTGCCAAGTCATCCATCGTATGAATTAGTAAAGCGTCAAATGAAAGCTGGTGGTTCCACAATTGGTTTCGAAATCAACGGTGACCAAGAAACAACTTTTAAATTCTTAGATCAACTTCGGGTGATTGATATTTCTAATAATTTGGGCGATTCCAAATCACTTATCACCCACCCAGCTTCGACAACTCATCGCCGGTTAGGTCCAGAAGTGCTGGCACAGATGGGGATTGGCGAGAGCGTTTTGCGCTTATCAGTTGGGCTCGAACACGTTGATGATCTAATTAAAGATTTAGATCAAGCATTATCGAAGTAAGACCCCAACTACCAATAACAACGAATACAGCGTCAAATAGGTAATAGAGTAGTTAAAAATTCGGCTAGCGACTTTATCTTGATCTTCGCCGCCCTCTTTTAAACCAAGCAATTGCTGAGAAAATACAATCGCCAAAACAATGGTAATTAACAACGTCCACTGCGGCATATTTTCAACTAAAATCAAAATAACCGAAACTACAATCATCGAGATGGTGTGAAACCACATCTCAATTTTTAATCGTTTATGGGATGCCACGACTGGCAACATTGGAATCTTTGCCGCGGCATAATCTTCGCGATATTTAATGGCAATCGCCCAAAAATGAGGTGGGGTCCAAAAGAAAATAACCAAGAAAAATAGCCAAGCCGAAAGATCTAGCGAATTAGTTACCGCAGCCCAGCCAATTAGCGCTGGCATACATCCGGCAATGCCACCCCAAACAATATTTTGATCGGTGCGCTTCTTAAGGGTCACGGTATAAATAACTACATAAAAAACAATTGCGAAAGAGGTAAGCAAGGTGGCAAGTGGCGTTGTATAAAACCAGAAAATTAATAATGAAAAAATCATTATTAAAGTTGCAAAACGATTTGCTTGCGCTCTAGTTAATTCGCCAACTACAAGTGGGCGACCTTTAGTGCGACCCATCAGCGCATCGGATTCGCTTTCAATCACCATGTTGAATGCATTTGCAGCGCCGGCAGCTAGCGTGCCGCCAAAGATGGATGCCAGCGATGGAATTAATGGTGGCCAGCCATCCGCAGCTAAGAAAAGTGCGGGAACTGTCGAAACTAGAAGGAGTTCGACCACGCGAAGCTTCATTAAATCCAGGTATGCGCGCACCGACCAAGATTACTAAGCGGAAACTGCTGCGCCTCACAGGTGACTTTAAGTAACCCTGGTTACTTTTCAGTCATTCAAGGCAGGCAAGTTCGGAAAGTAGGCGCAAAATGGTTCCACCAAAGAAACCTGAATGGTTTCAATTAACTGACGGCGAGGCTCATAACCAACCAAATCGTCGTAAGCGATTTATAAAGATTGTCGCGCTTACTGCCCCACTAGTTATTGTTGCTGGCGGCGTAATAGTTGCTCAGACTGGTGAATCTGGCCCAGCTGATGCGGTTTCGCAAACTCCAGCGCCAGTAAAAGTTGTTGCTAGCCAAACCTCAAATTCGGAGCCAGCTGCTTCTTCTAATGCGACTGTCACGCCAGTTCAAGCTAAGCCAACTCAAACTTCAAATTTTGTTAAGAAACCAGCAATTGCCAATCCACCAACTGGTGGCGGTGGCGATGACGAGTTTGGCGAGTATGAAGGTCGCGAACATGAAGGTCGCGAACATCGCGGTGGCGGCGAAGGCGAATGGGAAGACGACTAAGTCTTAATCAAACAACAAGTTTTGCCAGAATTTTATCTAAGGTACTTCGCGCTAATTTAGCTGCGCGCTCTGACCTTGGAATCTGATCCGCGATCGCAACAAAAATGTATTTATGCTCTGGTGATTCAACATATCCCGCCATTGAAACGGTGCCAAGTAGTGAACCAGTTTTTGCTTTAACTAGACCAACTGCATTTGGCGCCGATTTCCAGAAACGCTCTTGCATTGTTCCGGATACACCGCCAATTGGTAGCCCAGCCAAAATTGGCGCATAGTGCGGATCGCGACCAATTTTAAAAAGTAGTTGCGCCAAAACATCTGCCGTTAATTTATTTTCATAATCTAAACCGCTACCGTCAACAAAATTGACCCGGTCAGTTTTAATTCCAAATTTAGTTAACTCTTCATCAAAAACTTCATTGATTCCAATTGGGTCTGGCGTATGACCGGCGCGAATCGCCGCTTTGCGCGCCAATCTTTCCGCTAATTTGTTATCGCTCCACAGCAAAGTCCACTCCAACATCTTTTGAACATTTGGTGAGGTATAAGTTGCAATTTCGGTACCGGCGCGAAGGAGCGCTTCGCTTTCGGTTGTTTTAACGATATTTACCCGTTTTCCCATGCGATTTAATTGAATTCGTAAATTAGTTAAATCAGTTGAATACATCCCGGAGTAGCGAATGGTGATAGTTCGTGCTGAAGTATTTTGTTTAATCGCATTTGCAACTTGAACTCGCGAGACTCGTCCATAATCTTTTGCTTCTTTATCGGTCAGGGCAATCCACGGATCAGATTCGCCAATTAAGACCACTTCATTCTTTCGATCACTTTTATACAAACTAGTGTGGAAAGTTTTAGCCGCCCCTAAATAATCAATTACCGCAACAGCGCTCAGTAATTTCAAGGTGCTGGCTGGTTTGCGCATCGAATCAGCGCTGCGTTGATAAATTACTTTGCCGCTGTTTTGATCCATCAAAACAATTGCTGGATTATTTAACCGCGGCGAATCAGTCATCTCAGACATCACTGCTGGGATTTCGCTAAGTGGCAACGCAGCACTAGCCGGTGTCGCAGAAGCGATTGAAATTAGCGCAGTCAGCGCAAGTGTTTTAATTTTCATTAATTATTTGGCAAGTGCAAATGAAGCAACCAAAATATTTATCACGATAAGGGCAATCATCAATACCCACGAGCTATTTTTGATTTTGCCTTTTCCTTTGGCGTGGTAGCCAAGCGCAATAATTACGGCAAAGACCACTGATTTAAATCCGATGGTGCCCATATTGATATCTTCGTAATCAATGCTGACCATAATGATTCCGGCCAATAGCGCAGTCCACGCGGCATGCAGAAAGCCATTCTTAATTTCCTTCTCCGGTTTATTAGCTTGCAACAGGAGAATGATTAGCATCCCAAGAACGCTAAAAATGTGAATACCTAAAAAGATTGCCGCGACGAAGTTCATCTTTTCTCCAATTTACTAATTATCGGTAGGGTTCCAATTATGCCGAAAGCGGAGATTGGTCCAGGGGAGTTCTTCCCCGTGGTCGGTGTGGGACCGCATACAAAACCGTGGCCAACTGGCGATCAATACGACTTAGAACTTCTTGAGAATGGCGATCGGCGCAATGTGCTCGATAAATATCGCTATTGGAAAGTCGAAGCTATCGTCGCCGATTTAAATAAATCGCGCCACAAATTAGAGATTGCAATCGAAAATTGGCAACATGATTTAAATATCGGTTCGATTGTTCGAACGGCAAATGCATTTAATGTGAATGCAGTTCATATTGTTGGCAAGCGCGATTGGAATCGCCGCGGCGCTATGGTCACAGATAAATATTTGACCGTTATTCACCATGCAACAATTGAAGAGTTTGCTAAATATTGCGCTAATAATGATTTACCAATTATTGGAATTGATAATGTCGAGACTTCAATCGAATTAGAAAGTTATCAAATGCCCGAAAAATGCGTCTTACTCTTTGGCCAAGAAGGCGCAGGTATGTCCGATGAGGCAATTGCCGTTTGCAAAGTTTTATTAGCAATTCGCCAATATGGATCTACTAGATCAATGAATGCATCAGCCGCTGGTGCGATTGCGATGTATCACTGGGCGCTGCAGCACCTACCGCGCTAATTCGGCTAATAAACCGGTAACTGCGCGGTCAATCATTTCAAAAACTTGTTCAAAGGCACGTTCGGGCAGCGAATAAGGGTCTGGTACATCTAAATCATTTGGATCTGCGCTTTTATCAAACGAACGCAGCATAAAAACTTTTGCCTCTTCTTCGGGGCTGGGTGCAAGCGATAAGACATTTTGATAATTGTGGCTATCCATCGTCAAAATTAAATCGCTACTGTAAAAATCATTTTTGCTAAATTGACGAGCTTTATGATCGTAAATAAAACCATTTCGTTCCCAAATCTTTTTTGAAGACGGATGTGGTCCTTCGCCAACGTGCCACGCGCCGGTACCCGAACTTGTTGCAATTATTTTTGGATTAACCCAATCTTTGGTTCGGTTATGCAAAATTGCGGCAGCAATTGGTGAACGACAGATATTTCCCAAACAGACCATATTTATCGTGATCTCTTCGAGTTGTTTTAGATTATTCATCTCCCAAAATTTCTGAGACCGATGAGATTCGGCGTTCAATTTCAGTGGCTTCTTCATTGCGCCCCAACTGCTTTAAAACCAAGGCAATTCGCGATTCGATGCTGACGATGAAATCAAAATCGCGTGGTTCGTCCTCGGATGCGGCAGTTAATACCTGATCAAAAGTCGCCAGCGCTTCGTCAAATTCACCAAGCAAAACTTGGGCTTTGCCATATTCAAAAAGCGCAAAAACCAATCGCCGTGAATCATGTGCGGTTTCAAAGACATCCATCGCTTTGCGCGCCCGATCTAGCGCCGCCTGGCCGTCACCGAGCTCAACTAAACAAGAGGCAATTTTCTGATCGCATCGGGCCACGGAAATTACTTCTTTCAAAGATTTATATAACCGGCGGGCTTCAAAAAAAGTTTCGACTGCGATTTCGTATTGACCTAATTCGCGTTGGGCGGAACCAATTAAATGTAAATCATTTGCGGCGCCCAGTTCGTTTCCATCGACTAAATGTTCTTGAACGCATTCAGTCATAGTCTCAATTACTTTTTGATAATTGAGCGATGAGTAATACCACTCGCCCAATGTGCAGGCTAATTCCAGCGCAATTGGTGATTTATTGCCACGCAATATCGAAACTGCTTCGCTCATTGCAGTTGCCGCTTCATCCATTCGCTTTAATTGATTTAAGTTGTAACCAATCGCCGAATAGGCTTGCGCTAATCCTTCCTTCGAAGAATTAGTCGCCAAAGTTGAATAGATATCGCGCGCAGTTTCGGCGAGCGCTAACGCTTCGTCATATTGTCCGCGCGCATAAATTCGAGCGCTAAGCTCGTAGTAAGTATTGGCACGTTCCTCACCTTCGACCTCTGGGATTCGCTCCCAGAGCATCTCTTCGGTCAGGATCTCGTCGTTATCTTCTTCGCTCATCAGAAGTTATAACGCTCGATTTACTTCTTTACTTTCTTCTTTTTCTTAGAAACTTTCTTAACCATGCCATGTTCGGCGCCTTCGTTTTCAGCGCTCTCACTTGCTTCGTGTTCTGCACTACCTTCGCCGCCATTTTTCATATTCGATGATGGCTTCTTAATAAATTTTGGCGCCGGAGATTTTGTCGCTGCCTCTGCAGCTGGCGTTCCCAAAAGAATTAAAGATGTTGAAGCAATTAAGGCTAGAACTTTACGAAGCATTGAACTCCCTTTCGAATTCGTTTCCGAAAGCGTACTCGCCAAGGGCGTTAGACAGATGGAAATAAGCCCGATATCCTTCTTGCAAACGATTTGCATCTAGCCGGGAGGCCCTTTGAATACCCTGGTAAAACCCCACCAACCTGGGCGGATTCAGCTAACCCGTGACGAATGGCGCCGCTTAGCTGCGATGTTTGGCTTCATTGCCTTTCTACATATAGCTGGAGCGCTTTTGATGTGGGCTGCACTTCGAAGTGGCGAATACAAACTTTCTAATGGATCTTTTTTTGGTTGGGGAACTGCTGCGCTCGCTTACACCTTAGGTATGCGCCATGCCTTCGATGCCGATCACATTAGCGCCATCGATAACACCACTCGAAAGTTAATGTCCGAAGGAAAACGACCACTTGCCGTTGGTTTCTTCTTTTCACTTGGCCATTCATCAGTTGTGGCAGTGCTGGCAATTTTGTTGAACTTTGGAATAAAAGCCTTGGGTACTCAATTAAAAGATGAGAATTCCTCGCTCCACCATTACACCGGTTTAATCGGTACGACGGTGAGCGGAACATTTTTAATGTTAATCGCAATTTTAAATTTACTTGTTTTAGTTTCAATTGTTGGCGTATTTGTTCGGATGCGTCAAGGTGCATACAGCGAAGAAGAGCTGGAAGAGCAATTAAATAATCGCGGATTTTTTATGCGTTTTTTCCGTCCATTGGCTCGTCGAATCGATTCTTCTTGGAAGATGTATCCACTCGGAATTTTATTTGGTTTAGGTTTTGATACGGCGACCGAAATTGGGTTATTAGTTTTAGCTGGTACTTCGGTCGTGGCTGGATTGCCATGGTGGGCAATTCTTTCGCTACCACTATTTTTCGCCGGCGGAATGTCGCTGCTCGACACCATTGATGGTTCTTTTATGAACTTCGCATACGGTTGGGCATTTTCCAAACCCGTCCGCAAGGTTTACTACAACATCGTTATTACTGGTTTATCGGTTGCGGTTGCCCTATTTATCGGCGGCTTTGAAATCATGCAAGTGATTTCCGGCCAATTAAATTTAACTGGCGGGATTTGGGATTACGCAAATAGCCTTGATTTAAATTCGGTTGGTTATTACATCGTGGCGGGCTTTGTAATTGTTTGGGCCGTTGCAATTGCGATTTGGCGCTTTGGTAAAGTCGAGGAACGCTGGCACAACCAAGCCCACGCAGCGCAATTAGCGCGCGGTGAGAGCGTAAATCACGCCGCAGCTGGGTTAGAGCCGGGACCGATTAAAGATTCGTTCTTGCGCGATCGCAGCGCCAAGTAGCACCACTAAGCCGCCAACTGGTTCATACCAAGTAACACCTTCACCCAAAAAAATCACGCCCACAATTACCGCAACTACCGGAGTCAGATAGGTAACGCTCGAAGCAATTGCCGAACCAGCAGCGGCAATAATTTCAAAGTTCCAAATATAGGCAATCCCGCTGCCAAATATTCCAAGTGCCAACATCGATAAAACTGGCACTAAGTTAAATTCATATTTTGCGATGCCGTTTATTAAAAATGTAGGTAATAAAACTAACGCCGCACAAATTAATTGCATAGTCGCCATCGAAGTTGGTTCTAATTTATGGGGCATCACAAAGCGACGCGAATACGGAAACGAGAAGCCATAACAAGTTACGCCCAAAAACAATGCTCCGACATAAAGAATCGGATTGGTGCCAAAACCATTCCAAACGCCCATAACAATCATTACCCCGATAAATCCAATTGCCAATCCATACAATTGAATCGCTTTCGGTTTTTCCGCGCGATGAATTAATAACGTTGCCAAAACGGTCATCAGTGGCGTTACCGCATTAATGATTCCGGCCAGAATCGAAGTTACTTTGGTTTCGGCAAAGGCATATAAAAATCCCGGAAAAACATTTAGCAGGAGCGAAATCACAAGCAAGTGGCCCCAAATTTTGGGATCGCGCGATAATTTAATTTTGCGCAATTTGGCAATCAAAATCAAAGTCAACGCGCCGAGACCACACCGACCAAAGGCAACACCAAATGGCGTTAAAAATTCCAAACCATTTTTAATAAATAAAAAGGAACAACCCCAAACTGTGCCTAAGGCCAGATAAGCAGGAAGCCACCTCGTCTTCATGAGGTGGCTTACCTTACTTTAGAAATTGATTGTTGCTATTAGTTAAACGAGAGCGCAAAGGCACCAAGCGCTGATGAGATAACCATCCAGATCCACCAGATGTTAACAATCTCAACGTGCCAGTGATTGCTCTTGTATAAACCTTTCCGGGAACGGTTCCAGTTTCCTAACGCAATTAAAACGGTAAGAATCAAGTGAACTTCGTTCAAGATTGTGATCAAGTAATAGCAAGATGCATATCCACCGTTAAAGAAGGTAAATGGCGCATTTGCAATCTGTTGGTTTTGAATCACTAGCGCAACTAACGAAGCTAATAACGCAACCAGCCCGCCAAGTTTTAACTGCGCATCGTTTTTAGCGCGAGCGCCCTTTAAGGCTACCCAGTGCATAAATAAACCAAAGGCTGCAATCAGCGTTACCGTAATTGCGCCTTTATTGCCTACCGGCAAAATTGCTTTGGTTTCTTCGGTGGCTTTTGGTAACCAACCATCATTTATGTTCTGGGAACGTAAATAGAAGTAGGTAAACAAAATACCCAGCGCGAACGCCACGTCCGCAACAATTAAAAGAATTGTGCCGAGGCGATTGCGACTGCCGACTACATCTGGGTGTTCGTGATGTGCATGTGTTTCGATGCTCATGGTTATCGCGCCTTTCCGTAGCCGTATGGATCGCTGGTCACTGTTGGCAAAGTGTCAAAGTTTTCTAGTGGGACTGGATTTGGCACCGTCCACTCCAAAGTCTTTGCCTGCCATGGATTCATTGGCGCTTTCTGTCCGTTTCGCCAGGAATAAATCACGCCAGCTAAGAAGCAGAACATGCCCGCCATAATCGTGTACGCACCAGCAGTTGTCACCATATTTCCGGTGTTGAATGTTGCTGCATAAGCTTCAACGCGACGTGGTTGTCCAGCGAGGCCAACCATAAACATTCCGATAAATGCGACGTTGAAACCAATTTGGGTTAGCCAGAAGCCCCACCATGAAAGTTTCTTATCAAACATCCGGCCAGTCATCTTTGGGAACCAGTAAACCAACGATGCAATTGCACCAGTTAACCCCGCGCCCATTAATGTGTAATGGAAGTGCGCCGTTACATACATTGATCCGTGTAACGAAGCATCAGCTGGTACGTCTGATAAATAAATTCCAGTTACGCCGCCGATTAGGAAATTCCATAGCAATGCAAAAATCGACATCATCGGCATCGTCATCCAGACGCGACCGCGCCAAATTGTTCCGACCAGAACTAAGAACAACATTCCCGTAGGAATCGAAATTAATTCGGTCGTTAACATAAATGGTGCATTAAGTAGCGGCGCCCAACCTGACATATACATATGGTGCGCCCAAACTAGAACTGATAAGCCAGCAATTCCGGCGATACCCATAACTGCAACGGTAAAGCTATAAAGCGGACGACGGGTAAATACCGGCGCCATCTCCATCAAAGCTGCAACTGCTGGAATCAAAATTACGTAAACCTCTGGATGGCCCATCAGCCAGAAGAGGTGTTCGTATAACCAACCAGAACCACCACGAGCTGTGTCATAGAAGGATGTGCCAAGGGCGCGATCCATTCCAGACATAACTTGCGACAAAAAGAAGACTGGGAATGCTGGCAATGCCAACGCAACTGATGCCACAGTTCCGTAAATAAAGATTGGCGTGCGATTCCAAGTCATTCCTTGGGCGCGCATCTTTACAACAGTTGTCGTGATATTTGCACCGGCGACCATTGTTGAAAGCGCGAAGATACAAATGAACATGATGTAACCATTCATACCGAGCGGTGCTTGGCCGGCAAGCGGGTTATATGCCGTCCAACCAGTTGAAATTCCACCGATGAATTGGCCCCAGAGCAATGGCACTGCTGCCGCAACGATTAACCAGAAAGAAAGTGCATTCAATCTTGGGAAGGCCATATCGCGAGCGCCAATCATGATTGGCATGATGTAGTTACCAAATGGTCCGGTAACCATGATGATCGTTCCAACAATCATGATGATGCCGTGAGTACCAACAATCGAGTTATATGCCTGCGGATGGATCCAACCACCTTCAGGGGTTCCCAGATTTGTGCGGATTAACATCGCAAGCACGCCGCCAACAAAGAAAATAAACATTGTGATTGCTAAATATTGAATACCAACCACTTTGTGATCTGTTGTGTAACGGAAGTAGCGCTTGATGCTCATGTCCTTACCTGCGTAATACATGTTTTCATCGTGCGATAAATCTTTGCCCATGATCCAACGAACTGGACCAATCAGCGCACCAATACCGGTCATGAAGCCAACGAACCAAGCAATCATTGATAGCAAAGTAATTTTGTCTTCGCGGGTAAACAGCGGTGCAGTTTCGGCATCTGCTGGCAAGAATTGAAGTGCTAATCGCCAAACAACGAAAGCGGAGATTGCACCGAGTGCGAAAGCAGTAAAGACATTTAGTCTTTCAATCAGTGGCCGGCGACCAGATTTAGATGTTGAGTGTTCCATCATTGTTGTCATGGTTTATGCCTTCTCCAATGTTGAATCTTTTCCAACTGCTTCTTCGTAAGGTTTGGTGCCATCGTTATCGGTGCGAGGTTGAGAATCCAACCAAGCTTGATAATCGTCTTTGCTTTGAACAATTACTTTGTTCTGCATATATGCGTGATACAAGCCGCAAAGTTCGGCGCACCTAATGTTGAAGGTGCCGATCTTGTTTGGCGTTACAGCAACTTCGGTAACAACACCTGGGTTGGCATCAACTTTGGTACCAAGTTCTACGATCCAGAAGGAGTGCTTTACATCCATGCTGGTTACGTGGAAGACCACTGGTTGATTAACCGGTAGGTGTAACACATTTGAACGCACGCCATTTGATTCTGGATAGTCGTAATTCCAGGCCCATTGTTGGCCATACACATTCACATTGATTGCGGCGTCATCCAGAATTGATTCGTTGTCATGTTGCAAAACGATCATTCCGCTGACTACTGCAAATAAACAGAGAATTGCCGAACCAACTAACCAAGTGGCATTGGTCCGCGGCGAATTAGAGATGTCGTGATCGGCTTCCTCTGGTGGGTTATCGCCGTAATGGCGCTTACCCATCAGCGCGATCAACATAACTGAACAAACTAGGGCCACAACTGGCGCTGCTGCCCAAGTAAAGATTGCAATTAGATTCTCAGTGGTTTGCATCATCTTCGATGCTGGATCACCCATCGAACGAACATGGATTATTGATCCGAAATAGCCAACGACTGGTGTGAAGATAATTGTTAGGGCAATTAACTTCTTAACGTCGCTCTTTTTCCACCATTTAGTTTGCAAATTATTTGTCATCGTTATGCCTTCACAATCCAGTGACCGGCCATGTAGCTCATGGATGACATTGCATTTCCAAAGCGCGCGATGGTTCCGTCACCGCAAGGGAATTCGCAGTTCCAAACATATTCGCCTTCGTTACCAGTCAAAATTGTGAAGGTCGTCATTGTTGGGAATTGGGTGTAACCGCCCTCTTCTTCTGCGGCAGTTACTTCGGCATCATTTGCCAACATCAATGGCACGCTAACGAAAACTTGATCTTGCTGATCAGCTAAACCATGAATCGTAAATGTATGCCCAACTGCATCGTGTGGAATTGATGTAATGGTTTTTTCTGGTGAAGCGTTTGTCTTTGCTTTGGTATCAAATCGTTCCACCAACTTTGCCGTGCCATCCACTGTTCCGCGAACATGGGCAAAGAAGTCATTATTTAAAGTTTCGCCAGAGTCGTACTGCCAGACCGTTATGGTCACCGCTGAATTTGGCGGTACTTGAAAATTAGTTCCGGTTTTTGCATCTGAAAGAATTTCACCATTTGGTCCGGCTGCGCCATAAGAAACCCAATCAGGATGTGCGCCGCCACCTTTGCCATGGTGTCCTCCGAAAAGTGAATTCGGATAGGTATTCATTGTTAACCGATAATGTGGATATTCCTTGCCGTCCGGAGCTGTAAAAGTTCCATCTGCAACAGCTTTTGTAATTCCAGAATCGTTCTTTGCATTAGCAACATAGGTTGCGATTCCTGCAATCAAACCGAAACCCAGAACTATCGTTGCGAAGGCGGCCATGAACCGCGATTTCATTCGATCTCCCTAAAGTTCGAAAATGGCTCACACTCGTGAGCCTGCTCACGCAAGGGTAATTCTGAGAAGTGACTTAGACAAGAACCTTTTATACATATTTTGAGCATAACCTTTACTCCGATGGACCATCACAGCATGAATCAAGCCTCCCCGTGGGGCGATTTCCAGCTCGCCCCGGAAATCACGATTCCACTATTTATTTTGGCAATTTGGTACTTCCGCTCCAATTATCAAAAGACCCGCAACCAAAAACTTTTCGCGCTCGGCGCGATTGCGACAACGCTAGCTGTAGTTGTTACCCCAATCGGCGCTCGCGCGATGGATTTCTTTTCACTGCACATGTACCAACACATCACATTATTAATGCTCGCTGGACCATTATTTGTTTTAGCTACCCCGCAAGAACTTCGAGAAAAATTTCAACGAAATAAAATCTTCTACACACTTACCAACCCATGGCTCGCGTTCGCGCTCTACGCCACCATGATGGTGGGCGTTCATTTATCGGGGCCACACTTATTTATTATGGAAAATCCCTGGGCGCACCATTACATCGAGGTGCCGCTCTACATCGTGATTCCTTATCTTTTCTATTTCAATTTAATTGACCCGAACCTCACCAACCGCCGAGTATCCCCTGCGATGTCGGTAATTAATCTTTTCTTGATGATGGTTCCAGAAACACTGACAGGTTTCGCTATTTACATCACCAAAGAATCGGCCTATAACTTTATGTATGAAATTAACGATCAACGCGGCGGCGGAACCATTATGTGGTCCGGTGGCATGATCATCGATGCTGCCTGGATTTCATTGGCGGTTTACCACTGGTATAAATCCGAAGAGTTGAAATCTAAGAGTTTGTAATGAGCCAAGAAGAATTTAAAGCTCCCGATTGGGTTAACCAGACCCCAATTTCGGAACCAACTGAAGGGCCAACTAAGCGCCAAAGATTCTGGCTCCGCTTCACATTAATTGTCGTAATTCCATTTTGTTTGTGGGCCGGTTGGTTCGAATTCGGCCGCGCCCAAGAAGGCAATTGGCGCGCTTGGGTTTATACCTTCGAATGGCCATTCTTTGGCGTTCTCGCTTTTTATCTTTATAAGAAATTGATGCGTGGTGAATCCATAAAGATAAAAATCCCGACGCCAAATTTAGAGGTCTTAGAAAATAAGAAAAAGAATGACGATGGAGCCCCTGGCCGGGATTGAACCGGCGACCTGCGCGTTACGAATGCGCTGCTCTACCACTGAGCCACAGGGGCAAGATTAACTAAGCGGATTAATCATTGAATAATATTGTATCTTTAATTCTAATGAGAAAAAATGGAAAACCAAAAATCATTTTTTGTATTGGCGATGCCAACATCGGAGGCGCCGAAAAGCAACTAGTTAGATTGGCTCAGGAGATTCATAAGACCAATACGTTTGAGGTAATAATTTGGTTCTTAAACTCAGGTGGCCCACTCATTAAACAGGTTGAGGAATCGGAAATTAAATACAAAATTTTTGAATTACATATTTTAAAACCTTGGAAATTATTAAATCTGATTTTTGAATTTCGCACGACAAACCCAGAAATAATTAACACTTATCTTGTAAAAAATATCTTTATTATTTCAATAATAAAACCTTTTTTAAATTCACAAGCAAAATTTATTGGCTCAATTCGCGGAATAAATTTCAAAAAAAGTTTTCTCTATAAAGTAATTTTCTGGACGGCCCTTAAGTCTTGCAACAAGATTATATGTAACTCAAACTTTTTGAAAAGTTTCTTAGGTTCAAATTATGAAAAAAAGACAATTGTAATTAAAAATGGTGTTGATTTAGAGGAAAGTGAAAGATTCCTTGTATCATCCAAAAACATTGTCATGATTTCAAATTTTCATCCTTACAAGGGATTTGACCTATTGATTGAAATTCTTAATAAAATTAGAAGCGAATGCGATATTACTATTTATGGAGATGTTACAGAATTTATAAAATTATTTGATCCTAAACAAATCAAAAATAACATAAAAATTGGTTTTAAAAATCAAGTGGAAAAATTGAATAATTCCGACTTGACAAATTATCGTTTTGCAATCCATACATCAAGATCAGAAGGATTGAGTAATGCGATTATTGAGGAACTTTCGGCTGGCCTTCCTGTAATAGCGTTTAATGTTGGTGGAAATTCAGAATTAATTATTGATGGAACTAATGGATTTTTAATACCTGCTTTTGATGTCGCCAAATTTGCGGAAAAAATAGATGAACTGTTGAAAAATTCAACTTTGGTTACAAATTTATCTAAAAATTCAAAAAATACGATTATGGAATTATCTTGGGGCAACATTGTTAATAATCACTTAAGTTTGTATATGCACTAAACTATTGCTATGAAAATTTTGGTGACTGGGGGAGCTGGATTTGTTGGTTCACACTTAGTCAAGCGCCTGCTTATAGAGGGTCACGAAGTTCAAGTTTTGGATAATTTATCCACTGGACATGTAAAAAATTTACAAAATTTGGACAATGACTCCTTGCAGATACACAATGGATCTGTACTGGATTACCAACTTTGTGAGAATTTAATATGCAAAACTGATTATATTGTCCATTTAGCAGCAGCGGTTGGTGTGTTTACGATTGTAAATAATCCATTACAATCAATGATAACTAATATTCGTGGCACTGAAAATATTCTCGATTTAGCAAATAAATATGGAAAACAAATACTCATTACAAGTAGTAGTGAAATTTATGGGAAAAATTCTACGGATAAGCTGTCTGAAAATTCAGACCGAATTTTGGGACCAACTAGTTATTTAAGATGGTCTTACTCAGAATCTAAGGCAATTGATGAATCATTGGCTTTTGCTTATTTTCAAGAATTTAATCTACCCGTGCGAATTGTTAGGTTTTTTAACACAGTAGGTCCGCGGCAAGTGGGGCAATATGGAATGGTCGTTCCAAGATTTATTGAAGCGGCAT
>JBDKLQ010000002.1:0-7674 GCA_039795555.1 Actinomycetota bacterium | reverse complement strand
TTCTCTTTCAAAAAGAGCGCAATTATTGGGATCATGATGAATGCGCCAGAAGCAATCGTGATTGAAACTGCTTTCCAACCATGATCAACGGCCAACTTTGATAACCCTGGTAAGAAAATTAATTGGCCAGTTGCAGCTGCAGCAGTTAACGCACCCATCACAATTCCGCGCTTTTGCACAAACCACCGGTTAGCAATTGTTGCCGCAAAAACTAAAGCCATCGAACCGGTGCCGACGCCCACCATGATTCCCCAGAAAATTATTAATTGCCAGGTTTGGGTCATCGTTAATGTAAGTGCAGCGCCAGAGCCAACTAACGCCAATGCGCTCATTACAACTTTCTTAACTGTAAATCGTTCCATTAATGCGGCAGCAAATGGTGAAACTAATCCGTATAACAGCACATTGATTGCTAAAGCTAACGAGATTTGATCGCGCGACCAACCAAAGGCATCTTCCAGTGGCAAAATTAAAACGGTAGGCGCTGATCGATAACCTGCGCTAGCTACTAATGTTAGAAAAGTTACTCCAACGGCAATCCAGCCAGGATGTAAACGTTTAGCCATTAATCTAAATACTCGGTAAGAAATGCCCGCTCTTCATCGGTTAATGGGCGTGACTTTTGTTCAACTTCATCGACCGCAACTTGGACAGTTTTGCCCTTAGCCTTTACTGCGCCTTCATAAGTAATTTCATAGGCAAATACAAAAGAAGAATTACCGATTTTTTCGACCCAAACTTCTACATCAACATAGCCACCTGATTTATGAATTGGTGCGACATAATCAACTTCGGCTCGGGCAACCACCATCTGGTACAAAATTGGCTTCTTTCCTGCCCGTTCACGCGAATACCAAGTTAAATCACCTTTGGCTTCTTGCATATAAATTAAATAGGAAGCGTTATTTACATGGCCAAATTCATCTAAATCTGCCCACCGAATTAACTGTTTAGATTTATGGCGCATTAGCGAGTTAGCTTTCGATAAGTAACACGGTGTGGCCGGGCTGCATCAGCACCCAAACGTTCAATCTTATTTTCTTCATAGCTTTCAAAGTTGCCCTCAAACCAGAACCACTTTGATTCACCTTCGTAAGCCAAAATGTGAGTCGCAACGCGATCTAAAAACCAACGATCGTGGGAAATCACAACGGCGCAACCTGGAAATTCCAAAAGCGCATTTTCAAGTGAGCCCAGTGTTTCAACGTCTAAATCGTTTGTTGGTTCGTCGAGCAATAACAAGTTACCGCCCTGTTTTAACGTTAACGCTAAATTCAAGCGATTTCGTTCACCACCCGATAAAACTCCAGCAGGTTTTTGTTGATCTGGACCTTTAAAACCAAAGGCCGAAACATAGGCACGCGATGGCATTTCAACTTGGCCAACTTTGATGTAATCCAGTTCGTCCGAAACTACCTGCCAAATTGTTTTCTTTGGATCGATACCGCCACGTGACTGATCCACATACGAAATCTTCACCGTTTCGCCAACTTTGATATTTCCAGAATCTGGTGTCTCCAAGCCCATAATCATTTTAAAAAGTGTGGTTTTGCCGGCACCGTTTGGTCCGATCACACCGACAATTCCGTTACGCGGCAAGGTAAATGAAAGATCATCAATCAGTAATCGATCAACAAAGCCTTTAGTTACATGATCAACTTCGACCACAATATTTCCTAGCCGTGGCCCTGGTGGAATTTGAATTTCTTCGAAATCTAATTTGCGCATCTTGTCGGCTTCGGCTGCCATCTCTTCGTATCTGGCCAGACGAGCTTTAGATTTTGCTTGGCGGCCCTTAGCATTTTGGCGCACCCATTCCAATTCTTCTTTTAATCGCTTTGCTCGTTTAGCATCCTTTTGGCCTTCAACTTTTAATCTGGCTTGTTTTGTCTCCAGATAGGTTGAGTAATTGCCTTCATACGGATAGGCGCGACCGCGATCTAGTTCCAAAATCCATTGGGCAACGTTGTCCAAGAAGTAACGATCGTGGGTAATAGCTACGACAGTTCCCGGATATTTACTTAGATGTTGTTCTAACCAAAGAACCGATTCGGCATCCAAATGGTTTGTTGGCTCGTCTAATAACAATAAGTCAGGTGCTTGTAATAATAATTTACATAACGCTACGCGACGTTTTTCGCCACCGGATAAAACTTTTACGTCGGCGTCAGGTGGTGGGCAGCGAAGAGCATCCATCGCTTGTTCTAATTGTGAATCCAGATCCCAGGCATTTCGATGATCTAGTTGCTCTTGCAGGTTACCCATCTCGGTTAATAATTTGTCGTAATCGGCATCTGGGTTTGCCATTTCCGCTGAAATTTCATTAAAACGATTTAACATTCCCATAGTTTCAGCGACGCCTTCTTGGACGTTTTCTAAAACTGTTTTGGTTTCATCTAGTGGTGGCTCTTGTAACAAAATTCCAACTGTATAACCCGGTGATAAATAAGCCTCACCGTTTGATGGCTGTTGTAATCCGGCCATGATCTGAAGCACTGTCGATTTACCGGCGCCATTTGGTCCAACTACACCAATTTTTGCGCCAGGCAGAAACATCAACGTGACATCGTCCAGAATTACTTTATCGCCGTGCGCTTTACGCGCCTTTTTCATCGTATATATGTATTCAGCCATAGGTGGCTAACTTTATTGCTTTACTGGCCAAGCTCCAACATTTGCAATGCATTTACGCGCTAATTCCGCTCCGTGATTTATCGCATCTTTCAAATTCTGATTTGCAAACCACGAACTGATAAATCCAGCAGCAAATGCGTCACCGGCACCCGTTGTATCTACTGGTTCGTCTCGAATTATTTCAACTTCGCAAATTTCTTCGCCAATTGCAATGGCACCTTTGCCACCAAGTTTTATTACAACTGTGTTTGCAAGTTTCTTTAGTTCCATTAGAGCAGATCTGGCATCAGTTCTTTCGGCAATGAATTTCGCTTCTTCCTCATTCAAAATTAGTACTTCTGCATGGCTTAGCCATGATTTCACTTCGCTCAATTCAATATTTCTGAGAGCGCCAACGGTTCCGGGGTCAATCACTACCGGAATCGTTAGTGCTTTTAAAATTTCAACTGCATTTGCTCGTGAACTTGGATTAATTAAGGCGTAACCCGAAAAATAGGCGGCTTTGAATTGAGTTGGATCCGGTAAATCTTGTAGCGACAATCCTGAATTTGCACCGGAATCTGGAAACATGGTGCGTTCGCCATTTTTGTCGACGAGTACAACAACAACGCCGGTGCTCTGATTCTTTTGTTTCTTCGCAGAATTTTTAACGCCATGTACGGCTAGTTCGCGAAGTAGAAAATCACCTGGCTGGTCATTGCCCACTCGGACATTTAAATAAACATCTTGGTGATCTTCGGCTAACCAAACTGCAACATTTGCAGCTGCGCCACCGCCTTGGCTGCTGATTTTCGCCGGCGTATCGCCGCCATAAGAAATCTCGCTATTGATTGCAACGCTGACATCCATCATGGTGTCGCCGATGCATAAAAAAGTCATTACAGCGCAACTGCAATTTCAGCAGCAAGTTTTGAATTAGCTTTAATAATCTCCACATTTACATCCAAAGTTTTTCCTTCAGACACTCGGTGGAAATATTCCAACAAAAATGGGGTGACGTCTTTACCGACAATTTTCTGATCATCTGCAGCCTTCATGCCCTCTTTCAAAAGTTGGTTATGAAGTGCCAGATCTAATTGTTTTTCGACTGGATTTGTGACAACCACAGCGCTATCACTCGTTGCCACGCTTTCTCGTTTGTGCCAGATCTCTGCAATTTCCCGTGGGCTATCAACTCGATACTCAAGTGAATAACCAGAATCAGTTAAAAAGAAGCCAGGAAATTTATTTGTTTTATAACCCAAAACCGGTACGGCAAGTGTTTCGAGTCTTTCAAGAGTCGCCCCGACATTTAAGATTGATTTAACGCCGGCGCAAACGATAATAATTGGTGTAATTGAAAGCGCCCGTAAATCAGCTGATTCATCAAAACCGTCACCACGATGCACGCCTCCTAAACCACCAGTTGCAAAAACGGGAATGCCGGCCATAGCTGCAATATGCGCAGTAGCCGCAACAGTTGTCGCAGCACTCTTTTTAGTTGCGGCCAAGATTGCCAAATCCCGAGTAGATGCCTTGATTACTGAATCGTCTGTCGCAATTCGATTTAATTGATTTGAATCTAAACCAACACAGATTTCACCATCGATGATTGCGATCGTCGCTGGCGTAGCGCCATTTTCGCGAACTATTTTTTCTACCTGTTGGGCGACTTCAAGATTTCTTGGTCTTGGCAGTCCGTGACTGATAATCGTTGACTCCAGCGCAACTATTGGTTTCTTCGCTTTAAGCGCGACATCGACTTCGGCAGAAAATTTCATTGAGGTTAAATCCTAATCGGTAGACTTGGCGTCGTACGTAATTTGCGCCCGTAGCTCAGTCGGATAGAGCAACTGCCTTCTAAGCAGTAGGTCGCTGGTTCGATTCCAGCCGGGCGCGCATGCCTATTTAATTCGAGGCAAATTCAAGTTAAATCTAATTGAAATGAATCTAGTCAAAACGACTAATAGGCCACCAATAATGGCTGCGTAAGTTACATTGAAATCAAATTGCATTAATCCAACGAAAGTAACCGCGCCAACAAATGAGCTAGTTCCAATTGTTTCGCGATGCAATAGAACTGGTTCGACTTGGCACAAAACATCACGCAGTAAGCCGCCTGTTACCGCCGTAATTACACCAAGAATGATTGCCGCATACCACGTAGTCAATTGTTCGGTTGCAAAAAGTGAACCAGACATTGTCGCGATTGCAAGTCCGATAGTGTCAAGCATTAAAAGCCACTTACCGATTTCTACGCGGCCAGTTATTAAGGTAATTAAAACAGCGAAAAGTACAACTGAAATTACCCAGATATCAGTAATCCAAATTGGTTTAATACCTAAAAATATATTTCGAAGAGTTCCGCCAGAAACAGATGCCACTAGAGCAATTAAAGAAATACCTGCGTAATCCATTTTTCGATTCGCAGCAATTCGGGCACCGACCAGTGCAAAGGCGAATGTTGACAATAAATCTAGGGCGTGAAGCACGGACTTAGATTACAAGAATTATGAGTTTTTATACTCGCCTTTAACCATGTAATACACACGGCGACCAACTGAAACTGCATGATCCGCACACCGCTCGTAATAACGACCAAGTAGTGTGATATCAATTGCAACTTCAATTCCGTGTTTCCATTTCGGATCTAACAGCGCCAAAAACAACGAGCGATGCAATTTATCCATTTCATCGTCATCTTTTTCTAATTCAAGAGCTAGTTCCGCATCGTGCATTTTGATGGCATGAGAAGTTTTTTCAATGATTCGAACTGCCGCATCATTCATCTTTGTTACAGTCTCAACCATTTCCGGCGGAACTGCTGAATTTGGATAACGCATTCGGGCTAACTTGGCGATGTGATGCGCCATATCTCCCATTCGCTCTAAATCGGCACTCATGCGCAGCGAAGTAAGTAGTACGCGTAAATCTCCGGCAACTGGTTGTTGTAAAGCGATGATGGCCATTGTTCGTGCATCCATGTCATGCTGAATATCATCAATCCGATCATCTTCCTTAATTACTTTTTCAGCTAGAGCTAAATCTGGAGTAAGTAGAGCTTTAGTTGCATCTTTCATTGATGCCGCAACCATTGCACCCATCTCAACAAGAGTGTCGTTAACCGACTCCAACTCATCATGGAATTCATTACGCATGGGTGAAGTTTACCTAGAGGTCGCCGGAATACTGGGGAGAATGGTGAACGGAGCGTTAACTCTAATCAAAGATTAATCATCGATTTTCGGCATATCAACTGCGCCAAATACGATTAGGGCATGTTCCGAAAACAGCGGCAGGCTGAATCGTACGCGGCCGCAAATTCACTGCCGAAAGAAGTCTTGGATCTCCTTGATTCGATCGATGTTGAATTTCTAATTTTGGATTCACAAGATCGAGTGATTGCAAATTCGCCCCAAATAAATACCACTGGATTGGTAAAAGATGGACGGATTATTTTTCAACCTTTAAATAATTTAGTTAAAAAAGCTCGCAGAAATAACGATAATCAGGTAGATGAATTAACGCTCCCTAGAAATCAAATAAGTAGATCAACAATCCTTCGCACTGTAAATGTAATTCCCATCGGAAATTCTGGACAAGTTTCGGTATTAATTCAGGACGAATCCGAATCTCAGCGCCTAGACGCAACTCGCCGGGACTTCGTTTCAAACATTTCTCACGAATTGAAAACTCCTATTGGTGGCCTTTCAATTCTTGGAGAAGCAATTTTAGAGGCAATTGATGACCCTGAAGCGCTAAAAAATTTTGCAGCCCGAATTGGTACCGAAACTAAGCGACTATCTAAATTAGTTCAAGAGATTATTAATCTATCGAGAGTTCAAGATACCGATCCGCTCGAGGGAGATTTACATGTCGATTTAAATGACGTGATTAACGAAGCCATTGATTCCACGAAAATTAATGCTGACAATCGGAAGATTCAAATTTTCTTTCAAACCGGACCAGAATTATTTGTAATTGGTGACAAAAATCAACTAGTTACAGCGGTTAAAAATATTTTGGACAATGCCGTAAATTACAGTTCGGCAAATACGACGGTAAGCGTTGAACTTCGTAAAAATGATGACATTGCTGAAATTTCAATCAAAGATCAAGGAATTGGTATTCCAGAAGCAGACTTGGATCGAATTTTCGAACGTTTCTATCGAGTTGACCCGGCGCGATCTCGGGAAACTGGTGGTACCGGACTTGGACTATCCATTGTCAAACACATTATTACCAATCACGGCGGTGAAATTTCTGTTTGGAGTAAACCATCGGCAGGCAGTACATTTACATTGCAATTACCGTTGGTAAATGTGACCGAGAAAGAAGCATCTCAATGACTAAAATATTGATTGTTGAAGATGAAATTTCTTTTTCCGATCCACTCTCCTATTTATTAAGTCGTGAAGGTTTTGAAGTTGCCGTTTCAGATAATGGCAATAAAGCGCTAGAGGAATTCGATCGAAATGGCGCGGATTTAATTCTCTTAGATCTGATGCTTCCCGGAATTTCTGGAACTGAAGTTTGCAAATTAATCCGAGCAAAATCAAATGTGCCAATAATTATGCTCACTTCAAAAGATGAAGAGATAGACAAAGTAATTGGGTTGGAACTTGGTGCTGATGACTATGTAACTAAGCCGTATGCTGCACGGGAATTGGTCGCACGCGTTAGAGCAGTATTGCGTCGCAAAGGCGATGACATTATTTCAAGCGACGATCCAGACCTTTTAACAGTTGGAAATATTCGGATGGATATCGATCGCCATTTGGTAGCCGTTGACGGCACGAACGTTCCTTTGCCATTGAAGGAATTTGAGCTACTTGAATATTTAATGCGCAATACCGGTCGCGTGCTAACTCGAATGCAGATTATTGACCGGATTTGGGGCAGCGATTATGTCGGAGATACTAAAACCCTTGATGTCCACATTAAACGGTTGCGTTCAAAATTAGAAAAAGACCCAGCAAATCCAAAACATATCCAAACGATTCGTGGCCTGGGCTACAAAATGGACGCTTAGATTTAGATTTAAAAAAAACCCGGCCCATT
>JBDKLQ010000001.1:0-2688 GCA_039795555.1 Actinomycetota bacterium | reverse complement strand
AATCGTTCGCATCATGGGCAAGAAGATCTGGTGGCCATCTAAATTGGAGAACTAAGTGCGCGTTGGTTTAGTTGGATACGGTTTAGCTGGAAAAGTTTTTCATGCTCCATTAATTAGCGCTGCCGGTATGGAATTGGTTGGCATTGTTACCAACAATGCAGAACGAATTGCTCAGGCAAATAACGATTATCCAAATGCGAAAATCTGCCGCGACGTTTCCGAATTGATTTCAATCGGGCTTGATTTAATGGTGGTGGCATCGGTAAATACCGAGCATGTTCCACATGCCAAAGCAGCAATTTCCGCAAAGATTCCAGTGGTCGTAGATAAACCAGTAGCAATTACCGAAACTGAGACTGCTGAATTATTTGCGTTTGCGGAAAAAAATGGCGTAGCGCTGCATCCATTCTTTAATCGACTTTGGGATAGCGACACATTAACGATCAAAGCCAAAATGGATTTAATTGGTAAACCGCATCGTTTTGATGGACGCTTTGAAAGATTTCGCCCAGAATTAAATCGCGGTTCTTGGCGCGAAGAAGCTAAACCTGAAGAAGGAGGCGGGTTACTACTTGATTTGCAAACTCATTTAGTTTCAACCGCAATTTCATGTTTTGGTAACGCTCAATTGAAATATGCAAACTTGCACAATGTCCGAGGCGGGTTAGCCGAAGATGATGTATTAATTGTTTTAGAGCACGAAAGTGGCGTGGTGAGTTCGTTAGCGGTGAGCGCCGTTGCGGGCGCCACTGGACCTAGAGCCCGATTACTTGGCAGCAAAGGTGCCCTAGTTGTAAATGAATTGGACCCGCAAGAAGCGTTACTCAAAGCTGGCAATTATTTAACCGGAAATCGGAAATCAGTTGCCGAATTACACCGGGGCGATGAAATTACCGAAATCCAAACTGAAGCTGGCAATTACGTTGAGTTCTATAAATTAATAAAAAATGGTCAAGTCCCAGTTAGTAAGGATTTGGCGCTGCAAGTAGCGCAAATTTTAGATCAAGCAAAACGGTATGGCTGATAATCAAGTCGTAATTGTTGGAGCTGGCTTAGCGGGATTAAGTGCTGCTCTAACTTTACAAAATGCCGGCATTGACGTGCTCGTGATTGATGGCAGTGATCGAGTTGGTGGTCGAGTTGCAACTGACGAAGTTGATGGTTTCAAATTAGATCGCGGATTTCAATTGATTAATGCCAAATATCCTGAGCTCGAACGGTTAAATCTTTTGTCGAAGCTAGATTTTGTTTATGCGCCGCGAACAGTTCGGGTGGCAATGGATGGAAAACAAGTGGAAATTGGCGATCCAAGAGAAAATTTATTTAGCGCCCTTGATGGAAGTACCGGTTCGATAGTTGAAAAACTCAAATTAATTAAATATTTAACTCAATCTTCAAAATCTGGCATCTCAGTTGCCAGCGAATTAACTGGCCTCGGCAAAACCTACGAACGCGTTTTGCGCCCCTTTTTATCAGGGGTATTTTTAACAGATCCAAATAATGTCGAAGCTTCGGTTGGACGAGAATTGATCAGCAGTTTCGTTACTGGAGCGCCAGGGCTACCTAAAAATGGCGCCGGGCAATTACCGGTAATGATGGCAAAGAAATTAAAAAATCTAAAATTAAGAACGCGCGCTGAAGCAATAACCAAAAACGGGGTCCGAACCAACAAAGGATTAATTCGCGCCGAGCAAGTAATCGTGGCTACTGATTTAACCACCGCAGCTCAATTGTTAGATATTGAAACTGTGCCGGATCAAGTTGGCTGCACTACTTGGTATCACGTTCCGGATTATGCGCCAAGTAACGATCAAAATCTCTTACTAGATGGCATGCGAAGTGGCCCGGTAGTTAATTCGATTGTGATCAGTAACTTGATCAGAAGTTATGCCCCGAAAGGTAAATCATTGATTTCAACTACGACGATTTCGCGGGCAACTGAATCCGAAGTGCGCCGTCAATTAGCAACAATGTGGGATGCGCCAACTAAAAATTGGGAGTTAATTGCCAAATATGAAATTCCAAGTGCGTTGCCATTAGCGGCAGTTGGTTCACGACTTATAAATACTTGTCGAATTGCACCAGGTCGATATGTTGCAGGGGATTGGCGCGAATCGCCATCGCAAAATGGCGCTTTAAAATCTGGCCGCCGCGCTGCCCAAAATGTAATCAGTGCGCTAACGCGTTAATTCTTCGAGCGCCGCTCCAATATGCGGATAGTCAAACTCAAATCCATTATCTGTTAAAACTTTTGGGATAACTCGTTTGGAACCTAAAACTTCTACGGCAAATCCGCCCAAGACAATTTTTAGCGCAAAAGCTGGAGCTGGAATTAACGCAGGTCGCTTTAAAGCACGGGCAAGCGCTGCCGTGAATTCTTGATTTGTTACTGGATTTGGTGCCGTTAAATTCACAATGCCATTGATTGGATTGTTAAGTAAATATTCAATCGCGCGAATCTGATCGTGCAGCGTAATCCAAGACCAATATTGATGGCCATTGCCGAGTTTGCCACCAAGTCCCAATTTAAAAAGCAAAAGCATTCGACTAAGTGCGCCACCTGTTGGATCTAAAACTAATCCGGTGCGAATCTTTACCACGCGAACTCCGTGAGCCTGATCTGCAGCTGATTCCCATTCGCGGCAGACTGTGGCAAGAAAATCATCACCACCGCGATCTTCTTCAGTT